>JAQRMR010000099.1:78651-115173 GCA_028599115.1 Methyloprofundus sp. | reverse complement strand
AGGCCTATTATTAGCAGAGTGCTTATTAAAGCATAAATCTTAATGTAGCAAAATAATATGTTTATCAACAAACTGTTGCAAGGCTTCTAGCGCCATTGCTTGTAAAACATCTGTGCTATTTTCAGGTAAGACTTTAGCTAAATAGTCAGCAACTTTAATGACACCTTGCTCTTGCAAAGGCTGTAATAATTGAAAACTCATCGTTGCTAATTCTATAAAGTGAACGTCATCATCTAGGTCGCGGTAAACCACCAGATAACTCGCATCTTCAGGTGTTTGAAAGGGCAAATAATCAGCTGAAATTTTATGCACAGGAAACTGATAGGCTAAAGGCCATGCCAAGGGAGAGAGGCTAATTTTATTATCTAATTGTAATGGATTAGAGACTTGGTCTGCTTGCGGTAAATTTTCCGTGGAGACAGATAATGCCATTTCTACCCATTCATAATGCGCTAATTCCAGCATAAAAGGGTAGTCCGTTTCTGTTTTAGGGCGTTCATTTTGTAAATAAAGCAAAAACTCTTCAGGAATTTCTGCAAAGTAGGGTGTCGTACAAGGGTGCTGTTCAAAAAACTCTTGGACGAGAGTCAGCCATTTTTCTTTACTAAATAAACTAGCTAAAACAGGGAAATTACTGGATAAAAAGCCCTCGATATTATTAAAAAATAATTCACGATAAACCTGCATACGTTCAGGTTTTACATCGCTAGGGCAAGGCTTGTTAGCCGGGTTACGAATATAAGCAGAGAACTCAGCTTGTGTGTTTTTAAAGTCCATATTAAGCGCTTAATTTTGCAGGCTTAGACCAAGCCGTTTGAATGCTTTTTATCATGCTAACTTCTTTGCTTAATTCAGCAACACTAGGAATATTAAAGTCACGCTCTAAAAGCGTAGGAAAGACACCATAAAGTTCGTAGGCTTTATTTAATAGATCCCATACAGGGTCAATAATATCAGCCCCATGGGTGTCTACTAAAAAGTCATCAGCCTCTACATAATGCCCGGCAATATGCGCATAACTAATACGTTCAGCAGGGATGGCGCGTAAGAATTCTTCGGCATTGTAGTTATGGTTAATGCTATTGACATAGATATTATTCACATCAAGCAATACATCACAATCAGCTTCTGAAACTACCGCATTAAAAAAATCTATCTCCGACATTTCTTGCCCTGGTGCCGCATAATAAGAGACATTTTCTATCGCAATTTTTTGCTCCAAAATATCTTGCACACGCTGAATACGTTGTGCCACATGGTGCACGGCTTCTTCGGTAAACGGAATGGGCATTAAGTCGTAAAGATGGCCGTTATGGCTACAATAACTCAGGTGCTCACTGTAAAACTTGATTTTATGCGCTTGCATAAAGCTTTTGAGATTTTTGACAAACTCTTCATCTAAAGGATCAGAGCTGCCAATAGATAAAGAAAGCCCATGACAAACAAAGGGGTAACGTTCTGTTAAACTGCGAAATTGCTTGCCTAGTTTGCCGCCTAGCGTCATCCAGTTTTCAGGTGCGACTTCATAAAAGCTAACGTTATCTAGCGGTTTAGCAATGGCTTGTTCAATAAAAGAGCGGCGTAATCCAAGCCCTGCGCCATCAACTAAATGTCGTGTGTGTTGCATGATGATTTACCTGAAAGTAGTCGTGATTGATATTATAGCGATTGAATAAGGAGCATTTTAGCAAAGGCTGGATAAACTTGCTAAAAGCACTGGTGTACATTTTTATGGCTATAAGTGTAATAAAGATTCTTCAGTCGGTAGTTGTTGAAACCTTACTATTTATTTTGCATATTCTGTTTAATCCAGTAATCAACACTAATGTAGCGACCGCCGCCTAAAAATATCAAGGCTAACAGCATAATGGCGTAAGTTGTGGCAAATTCGATGCCGTTATTCAAAATAACAAAGTTACCATGCTCCGTTAACCATTCATAGTTACCATGCTGTTGAAGAATTTCTTTGGCGACATTTAAGCGCTCAGCCGCAGCAGCTGTTCTTTCACTAGCAAAGAAACCCGTTCCTTCAGAAATTGCCAGCCAGCCATTTTTCAGGTGAACGGTAATGGCGGCGGTTATCATAGTGACCAGTAATGGGATGGAAATCCAGCGGACAGCAAAGCCAACCAATAAAAAGATGGCACCTAATACTTCAGTACCAGTCGCAAGCCCTGCAAGTAAGGTAGGAAGAGGAAGGCCTAATCCCCAGTCAGCATTGCCAAACCAAGCAACGGTGCTCTCAAAGCCATTCATTTTATTTGTCCCTGCCATCCACATAATAGGGGCAAGGTATAAACGTAAGGCTAAAGGCGCTAAAAAAATCAGCTTTTTGGATGAGTGAAAGTTTAGTTTGTAGTTGCATGAAAAAATTAATCATTAGAGGTCTCGTGAATGGCTAATTTTAAAGACTGTTGAATGCGCTTTTTAGCCGTTTCCGTTAAGGCGGTATCAGCAATATTATTCTCTATTGTCTTGAGTTCAGATTGCATGAATTTAAGTTGTTTTGCATAACGATAGCAGTTTTTACACATCAGCAGATGCATTTTTACTTCCATACGGATGGACCAGGGAAGCTTAGATTCCATCCCTTGAGAGACTAAATCAACAATTTGTTTACAGTGGCGCATTGCTTTATCCTTGTTCAAACCAGTGCGTATTTAAGCACTGTCTTAGTTTTACCCGAGTCCGTGATAGTGTGACCCAAAGTTGATTATCTGATTCAAAGCCTAATAAATCACAACACTCAGCCATAGGCACGTTTTCAATAGCGCGTAGAAAAAGTAAATCAGCCATGCGTTGTGGTAAGCGTGAAATACACAGCTTAAAAACTTTGGAAAATTGTTTTTGATCCATCTGTGTATCAGGCGTGTCCCACTCGACTAAATCAACTTGCCAGTGACCTTCACTATCAAACTGGTAAGCTAAAATATCATCGGCTAATTCATCTGCTTGTACTTGTTTAACTTCATGGCGATGTTTACGAAAATGATCGACAATTTTGTGCTTTAAAATACCGACTAGCCAAGTGCTAACACTGGATTTTTCGGTGAATTTATCCCACGATAAAAACCCAGCTAGTAGAGTTTCCTGCACTAAATCTTCCGCCGTTGTTTCTGAACGTACGCGTAATAAGGCGTAGCGATATAACAAGTCGCCATGATCATTAAGCCATGTTTCGGGTGATTGTTGAGTCATGTTAGTCAATAGAGTTGAGTGGTACAGGTGAGTCGAACGCTAGATGAAAACCTTACAAATTTTTATGCTTAGGTGTTTTGGAGTTTTTATTGCTCTCACCTTGGCTGAGTAGTCATACCAACGCCAATAAGTTCGCTCGTTATTCCTTCTCCTGCTTAGGATGAGGAGATTAAAATAAAAACTTATTGTGATTGGTATAAGGTGAGAGGTTGCGAGCCAGAATTTTTTATAAGGCTGCTAACAAAGGGTCTAGTTTATTGCCTAAATCTAAAGCACGTAAATCATCAAAGCCGCCGACATGTACATCACCAATATAGATTTGGGGCACAGTACGGCGTTTGGTTTTTTGCATCATTTTTTCGCGTAAGCCCGGTGTGGTATCTACATTTAATTCTGTGAATTTTGCACCTTTTGCGGAAAGTAGGCGTTTAGCCATAGTGCAGTAAGGGCAAAGGTTACTTGTATAGACGATAATTTCAGACATGATTAATAAAGACTTTAATGGGTTAATTAAAATAAGAGATTAAGTAGATTTGTTATTGAATATTATAAAGTGCTTATGTAGTTAAGGGGGAATTAGTTTTAAGGGGAGTTATTCTTATGACTTTAAAAATGTGGCGGCAGTTAATTTAAAGTGAGTATTATTTTGCCTTTATGTAAGCTAGATTCCATTAACTGATGTGCTTGCCTAACATTTTCTAATGAGAAAGTTTTGTCGATAACGGGAGTGATCGTTCCTTGCTCTATTAAGGGCCAAACCTGTTGAATTATCTGCTCTGCAATATTTCGTTTAAACGATAGGTCGCGGTCTCTTAATGTAGAGCCAGTGACAGTAAGACGTTTAAGCATAATAGGTAAAATATTCAGCTCTGCCCGATAACCATTTTGTGTCGCTATTTGCACTAGCCTTGCATCATAAGCCATGCACTTCAAATTGCGTGCGAAGTAGTCGCCACCAACCATATCTAAAATTACATCAACGCCTTGACTGTTGGTTAGGCGTTGAATTTCAGAGACAAAATCTTGCTCTTGGTAGTTAATCGCAGCATCTGCGCCTAGTTGTAAGCAAAAGTCACATTTTTCTTGGCTTCCTGCTGTTATAAAAACATTTATATCAAACGCTTTGGCGAGTTGTATCGCGGTTATGCCGATGCCACTGCTACCGCCGTGAACGAATAAGCTTTCTTGGGGCTTAATCTGGGCTAAATTAAAAATATTACTCCAAACCGTAAAAAATGTTTCAGGTAAGCTGGCGGCTTGGATAAAGTCTAAATTTTGAGGGATAGGCAGACATAAGTCAGCGGTAGCAGTGCAATATTCTGCATAGCCACCACCTGTTAATAAAGCGCAGACCTTATCGCCTATTTTTATATTGCTGACGTTAGAGCCAATAGCAATGACAAGCCCAGAAACCTCTAAACCTAAAATATCAGAAGCGCCTTTAGGGGGTGGGTATAAGCCTTTGCGTTGCATAACATCGGCGCGGTTAACGCCTGCAGCGAAAACTTTAATTAATACTTCAGTTTCGGAGTAATTAGGTACGGAGCGTTCAGTGATCTGTAACTCACCGTCAATAACGTCTATTACACGCATATTAGCTTAGTCAGCTGCGTTCTTTTTTATTGAAGACGCTAATGCGATTAAAGCCCAGCCCCTAAAACTAACGTCGACACTTAAAGAAAATGCTAAAAACCAAGGTGCAGTGGTAGGCCACTCAAACCAGATAAGTAAACCTAATAATATGGAAATAGCACCTGTAATTCGGTTTGAGATAGGGTTAGGTGTTTTAGCAACTGATAGCAGTATATTGCGATAAATACCATGAGAAATCATATAACCGACAATTAATAGGCTCATGTTTTCAGGTTCGCCATTAATGCCAAATAAAACTAAAACACCAACAACAATATCCAGCACGCCTCCTTGCATATTAACTAAGAAACCTTGTGCTGTAACGGTTGCTAATGCATCAATACAACGAAAGATGCCGACAAAAATAACCACGGCAGCAATCACCGGAATCCAAGAGAAATCAGCGCTCAAAATATAAACGTCGGGTGCGGTGATGCAGAAGAAGGCGATAACACAGCCTAATAAAATCATGATAGCTCCGCGAGCGGAGTACCAAAGGGGACGAGATGAAAATTGGACTAATTCAGCTTTATTCTTTGCATTTATATTCATGATGAAATGGCCTTTGTTAAGATTGATATAATGATTTTACAACTGGATTGAATGCGCCCAATGAATAAAAAAATCGGCAAAAATAGGGTGGGCTGATAATTAATCATACCCTTATGGAGCTGGAGCCTTCAATAATAATTAATTAAACGCTATTAGAAGCCCCAGAGTATTGAGAAGTCGTATTTAAATTCATTAGGAATAGATTCGCTCGTGTTGTATTCATCTCTTATACCAAATTTAACGGCTAAGCCTTCAAACCAATCTAACTGATGTATCCAGGCAATATTAGCTAAATTTCTAAATTCGCCTGCATCAGTAATGCTTGGGTAAATATAATTAGAAATGGTAAAGCGTTGTTTAGCGGTAATATGCCAGGTTGCATCTAAGCCCATCATTGCATCAAGGTTTGAAACATTATCTTGTCCTATGATATTTCCAGTATTGGTGTCGAAGATGTCTTTTTCAAATTCAAATACACCGGTTAAGCCTGCTCTCGCTGCAAACTCCCATGTGTCGGTTTTAATAAATTGATAACCCGGCCCAGCGGAAATTTGTAAACGCTGATCCCAGTCTTTAAATTGGTCCATATCATAGACTGTTGATGCATAAGCAAACCAAGGGCTACCAGGAAAAAACCAATCTTTTACAAAGGTTGCATGTATTTGGTTTTCGCTGGCTGTATTATCTTCGGAGTCATAATAATAAAATGATTTAAAATCCCAGCGATGGTCTTTATCTTCATATCTTGTATCAAAACCAAGTCGCGCTGTTGCATTAACAGAGGTTCCCGAGGCACCTTTTATACCCAATGAAACAGTGGAATCCCAGTCTTTAAAGTAGCCGGTTCCCATAAAGCCATCATTAACTTTTTCACCTTTGGCAATGGTGACAGCATTTTCTGCTAGTAAAAGATTTTCTTTTGCTTTCAGGGTATTTTCCTCAGCGAGATCAACATTATCTTCAGCGGTATCTACTTTTATTTCAGCCTTATCTGCTGATGCTGAATCTGCTTTATCAAGTTCTTTTTCTGCAGTAATAAGCTCTTTTTGCGCTGTTTTTTCATCTTGCTGAGCTTGTTTTAATTCAAGTTTAGCGAGATTGACTTGTTCTCCTGCAATGGAAATATTTGCGGCCGTTTGTAATTTTTTTGTTGCTGCCTCGACAGCTGTATTAGCAGTAACTAATTCCTTTTCGGCGGTAGTGAACCTCTCTCCGGCCGCTAATTCCTTTTGTTCGGCTACTTTTACGCCTACCCCTGTAGCAAGGGCTGTTTCTTTTTTAGTGATGGTTAACTGATTTTTAGCCGCATTCACTTCTTCTTGAGCTAGTTTTTGATTTTTCTTTGCATCATATAATTCAATATCAGCTTGGCCCTCTGCACCTTCATTGACTCTTTCAATAGAGGCTAGGTTTAGTTCTGATAAATTACTAACAGCTGATTTTTGAATGGTTTGCTTACCTAAAATAGAGTGCGAATAAGTCAGTGTTTTGTCTGTTTGATGAATTAATTCAACAGTAAGTGAGTCGCCGTTGTCGAGTTGTATTGTTTCGGCATAAGAAAAGGAAATGCTTGATACGAGTAGTGTGCTGGTTAAAAAGAGCTGTTTTTTATTCATGGGACATTATGCTTTTAAGTAGGGGGGTATTAATTTTTTAGTAGCAGATGTTATGGCTATTTGAATAATTATACACTGAAATTGGATGATGATTATTGGCTTGTATGCCATAAGCTAAGTGTAAAATAGCGATTATTTATTGGCGATAAAGCTCAGGTGCTTCTACGTTTTAAACTAAGTCGCTAAATTTCTATTCGCTGTGTTTTGAATTTTATTTTGGCAAGAGCGAGTCAAGAGAAGTGAATGATTAAAACAGTAAACACTTTACCAAAGGAAGTTGTTTTGAGAATATAAGAAATAAGATGGTAAATATGTCGTATTTTAATTAAGGAGGTCGTGATGGGCTGTTGTGATGATCCAAAAGAACCTGTAAAAATTAATCGTGCTGATTTGGCGCGTGTCCAAGAGCAATATGGTAATTTATTGCGTGATTTCTTAACCGGTGACCCTGAAAAACTCATGCTGCAACAATTGAGTTCAGCGAATGTTTATTTAATTGAGCTAGCAGCACTTAATGCGCATTATCTTTCTGTCAGAAAGCAGGCAATTAGCTTATTAGATAAAAAAAGCCTGAGAACATTGCAAACTATTATTGATAGAGAGCAGGAGTCTGAATTAGCAATATTTACGCAGCAGCATATTGAAGCTTTGGAAAATAAAAAAGGTTTTTTTGATAAGTTCCTTTGATTTTGAGCGCATTTATTAGTGTTGAGGAACTGGTGGGCTAGTTTTATTACCAAGCTATTAATCGAGCCTAAGTCGATTGTTTGGGGTAATACAGAGGCGGGGTAAAGAAAGTGTATCTCCCACCTGCGCCGATGCAAGGCATCGTCCTTGAACCGAAAGGTTCAAGTGGGCGTCTATCCTGCACTTCAGGCTTTCCGCTAACGGACATGCACACTAATACAAGAATCGACTCCCGAGGGTTTAATAGGTCCAAGGAACACCCACCTCACTGTCGAACGCCGCAGGAGATACGAGGCGTATTCTAAACGCTTTTAAGAGCGGTTTCGATTTTAAGACACATTTTGTTGAGTTGTGCGCCCATCTGAGGTGATGCAGGTGGATGATTTTGTTTAACTTGCATCAATTCATGGGTTAAATTTAGGGCGGCAAGAACGGCGACTCGTTCGGCACTAGAGACCTTACCGTTTAAGCGAATATCGCGCATTTGCTGATCTAGTTGTTTAGCGGATTCGGTTAAGGTAACCTGCTCGTTTTCTTCACAAATTATTTTATATTCTTTGCCTAAAATCGTCAGTGAGACGGGGTGCTGAACTTCGCTCATTTATCTTGGTCCATATTTTTTAATCGGCTAATCATAGCTTCTACACGTGTGCGGGCAAGGTTGGTTTTTTCGACCAGCTTGGCCTTTTCTTTTACTAAAGCATCTTGCTTGGTTTTTAATGTGGAATTTTCTGATTGTACGGCGGTATAGCGTTGAATTAATTCTTCTAATTTTTCTTCAAGATCTTTAATATCAACAGATTGATTTTCAGTATTCATGGATGGCTCACACGGGAATGATATGAATTCAAAACTACTCTATAGACTATGGTAGCATAAGGAGTTAGGTATTGAGTAATGCCTGTTTTTCCTGTGTTTTACATAAAATAAAATCATCTTTAAAATTATATTCTTATGAGTTATTCAATCGTTAATTCGACTATTTTACAACAAGAAGCAGCGGGTAGTGCTGCAGAAGTGCATGGTATTGCTAGCGCGTTACTTTGCCTTGATGCAACATCCGGGGCTGGAGACTGGATGAATGAAGCCATTAGTCGAGATGCTGATTTATTGGAAGATGATAAATTATTATTAATTAATTTATTTGAGCACACGAAAACACTATTAGAAAGTGATGAGTTTTTGTTTGATTTATTTTTACCTGAAGAAGATGAGGGTATTGAAGACAGGGCGATTGCTTTTACACAATGGTGTGAAGGGTTTTTATTCGGTATGGGGCGTATTCAATCCAAAAGTAAATGGCCAGAAGAAATTGATGAAATCTTAAGTGATATGGTGGAACTAACTAAAATGGATACCGGCCTTGAAGAAGGAGATGAGGAAGCAGAAGCCGCGTTAATGGAAGTTCAGGAGTATTTACGCGCAGCGGTAATGCTAATTTATACGGAATTGAATACTAAAGCGCCTGAGTCAGTCACTAATAATGAAACGGTACATTAAATGAAACCGAGTGAATTTGCTGCACGCCGCGAACAATTAATGGCAGAAATTGGCCAAGGAAATATTGCTTTAATTAATAGTGCTAAAGTGAGGACGCGTAATCGAGATGTTGATTACACCTTTCGCCAAGATAGTGATTTTTATTATTTAACGGGCTTTAATGAACCGGATGCTGTTGCGGTATTTATTCCGGGGCGAGAACAAGGCGAATACATTTTATTTTGCCAAGAATATGACGAGAAAAAGGCGCTTTGGGAAGGTGCGCATGCGGGCTTAGAGGGCGCAACAACTGATTTCTCAGCGGATGATGCTTTTCCTATTGATGATTTAAGCGATATTTTGCCCGGCTTGCTAGAAAATAAAGCCAAAGTTTTTTATCCGATGGGTAGAGATGCGAGCTTTGATAAACAGTTGATGGACTGGATTAATCATATTCGTAGTCAGACACGTAGTGGAGTGAATGCGCCGGGTGAATTGGTTTCATTAGAGCATTTAGTGCACGAAATGCGCCTTATTAAAAGTGAGGCAGAAATTGAGTTGATGCGGTTTGCAGCGGATATTTCATGTAATGCACATATCAGAGCAATGCAGACTTGCAAAGAGGGGCGTTATGAATATCAAATTGAAGCTGAATTAATTCATGAATTTATGGAAAACGGCTTGCGTCACGTTGCTTACCCATCTATTGTTGCGGGTGGAAAAAATGCCTGTGTTTTACATTATGTTGAGAACAAATCTGTCTTAAAAAATGGTGATTTATTATTGATTGATGCGGGTGCGGAGTGTGACCATTATGCTGCGGATATTACGCGAACATTTCCGGTCAGCGGGCATTTTTCGGCCGAGCAAAAAGCATTGTATCAATTAGTTTTAGATGCACAGATGGCGGCGATTGAAGAAATTAAACCAGAAACAGCGTGGAATAATGCGCACGATGTCTCGGTGCAGGTTTTAACGGCAGGTTTGGTTGATTTGGGCTTATTGAATGGTGATGTTGCGCAATTAATTAAAGATGAAGCTTATAAAGTATTTTATATGCACCGTATTGGGCACTGGTTAGGGATGGATGTGCATGATGTGGGTGATTACAAAATTAATGATCAATGGCGCATACTGGAAGCTGGCATGGTGCTGACCATTGAACCGGGCTTGTATATCCCTAAAAACTGTTTAACAGTGGATGAAAAATGGCGTGGGATTGGTATTCGCATTGAAGATGATGTGCGGGTGACGGAAACGGGCTATGAAGTATTGACGCAAGCTGCACCGAAAACTATTATTGAGATCGAAGCTTTGATGGCGCAAGCGGGCTAATCGAGAAAAACTATGAATCAAGATTATGATGTATTAATTGTCGGTGGCGGCTTGGCAGGAAACTGTTTAGCTTTAGCCTTGCAGGCAAATAGTTTAAAAGTGGCTATTGTAGAAGCGAGTACGCCAGCTGAATTACAGGCATCAGCGGCAGGTGATCGAGCCTTAGCTTTGGCTAATGGTACGGTACGCTTATTAAATATGCTGGGCGTTTGGCAGCAAGCCAAAAGCAAAGCCACGGCAATTAAAAATATTCATATTTCAGATCAAGGTCATTTTGGTAAAACCCGGCTTTCTGCGCAAAAAGAAAAAGTGGATGCCTTGGGTTATGTGATTACTGCACGTGATTTAGAAGCGGCTGTTTTTGAATTAGTGCAACAGTCTGATGTTCAGTTAATTAACCCCGCACGAGTGATGGGTATTTCTTCTGATGAGCATAGTGCTTACCTTAGCTTAAAGCACAATAATGAAGCGCTGAATTTATCAGCAAAACTAGTAGTTGGTGCAGATGGCGGCCAGTCTAGCGTTAGGAAATTATTAGATATTCAGCAAGCAGTGACGGAATATCAGCAAACGGCGATTGTGACGACGATTAAAACAGACGTTGCGCACCAAAATATTGCCTATGAGCGTTTTACTGCTTCAGGGCCTTTAGCTTTGTTGCCCTTAAAAGATGAATATGCGGTTGTGTGGACACGCAGCACAGAAGATGCCGAGCAATTAATCTCTGGTGGAGAAGCAGAGTTTTTACAAGAATTACATGCTTGCTTTGGCTATAAATTAGGTCGGTTTTCATTAAGTACTGAGCGTCGCTCATTTCCTTTAAGCTTGATTCGAGCAAATTCCATGACTTCAGGGCGTGCGGTTATTGTTGGTAATGCAGTGCATCAATTGCATCCGGTTGCAGGCCAAGGTTTTAACTTAGGCTTAAGAGACGTGGTGCAATTAGCGGAATGTATTTTAAATCAACAAGCAAGCGGTGCAGATATTGGCGCGCCAGAACTATTGGCAAATTATGCAGAGCAAAGACAAAAAGATCACGATACCGTGATTAATTTTACCGATGGTGTCGTGAAGCTTTTTTCTAATGACTGGCTATCTGCAGCTGCCGCTAGAAATGTGGGTTTAGCGGTATTAGATTTTGTGCCAGGAATGAAAAAACAATTGGCACATTATGCGATGGGTTTAAATGCTAGAACACCTAAATTAGGTCAGCGGAGACAAGGATGAAGCAGCATTATTCAGTGATTGTTGTTGGTGGCGGTATTGTTGGCGCAACGGCTGCCTGTGCACTAGCAACGGAAGGAATTGAGGTTGCTTTATTAGATGTGCATAACCCGATTAGAACATGGCCAGAAGATGAGCAAGCGGATATTCGCGTCTCTGCCTTAACGCGTGCATCGCAAAATATCTTAACCAAGATTGGTGTTTGGGATGCAATGGCGCAGCGAAGTGTCGGGCCTTATGACCAGATGCATGTTTGGGATGCGAGTAGTGCTGGGGTGTTGCATTTTGATGCTGCCGATACTAAATATGATGTTTTAGGACATATTGTTGAAAACCGAGTGACGGTAGCTGCGTTATGGGATCAATTGGATGCATTGCCTAGCGCAAGTATTCTTTGTCCTGCAAAAGTAATGGATTTAACATGTGACACTGACAAAGCAGAAATTATTTTAGAGGATGGGGCTGTCTTAACAGCGGATGTATTGATTGCAGCTGATGGACGTGATTCAGCGCTACGGCAGATGGCAGGCATACAAACAACAGGCTGGGAATATCAGCAAGATGGCTTAGTTGCGACGATTAGTTCAGAAAAGAGTCATCAGCAAACGGCTTGGCAGCGATTTTTACCGGAAGGCCCTTTGGCTTTATTACCCTTAAAAAATGGAGACTGCTCTATAGTCTGGACTTTAAAGCATGAAACCGCGCAAGAATACCTTGCTCTAACAGAAAATGAATTTTTGCAAAAACTAGAACAAGCTTCAGAAGGTGTTTTAGGAAACATACTCAGTGTGGGACCGCGCGGTGCATTTCCATTACGCTTTCAATATGCCCAGCAATATACAGCTGAGCACTTTGTTTTAGTGGGTGATGCAGCACATGCGATGCACCCTTTAGCGGGGCAAGGTGCCAATGCAGGTTTGTTAGATGCGGCAGCGATTGCGGAAACCATTATACAAACTGAGCAAGCTAGCCGGCCAATGGGTAGTCATAAGTCATTGCGACGTTATGAACGATGGCGCAAAGGTGATAATTTAGCCATGATGAGTAGTATGGATGTCATTAATAAAATGTACACGCAAGATAATGAAGCATTTAAACAATTACGTGGCACGGGTATGCAAGTGATTAATCAAACAAATTTGTTAAAAAATTATTTTAATCAGTATGCGATGGGTTTGCGTGATGATTTGCCCGAATTGGCAAACTAAATTAAAAAAACCTGCTGAAAAACCAACATGGAATCACTATAAAACCGTTATGCAAGAGATTACTTCTTTTAAAAACCAAATGTTAATAGCAATGCCTAGCTTAACGGACCCTAATTTTGATAAAGGGGTGATTTTTGTGTGCCAGCATAATTATGAAGGTGCATTAGGTTTGGTGGTTAATCACCCAATAGAGATGCGTTTAAAAGGCTTGCTTGATCAGATGGATATTACGGTTGATGATGAAAAGATTGCTAATATGCCTGTTTATGCGGGAGGCCCTGCGCAGCAAGATCGTGGTTTTATTTTGCACTCTTCAGAAGTAACTGAGTGGGAAACAACGGTTAAAATTTCTGAGCAAGTGAGTCTTACCACATCGCAAGATATTTTAAAGGCGATTGCGCAAGGTGAAGGCCCTAAACATTTTTTAGTTGCTTTAGGTTATGCAGGCTGGAAGGAATCACAATTAGAAAAAGAAATAAAAGAAAATTCTTGGCTCAGTACAGATTATGATGAGTCCGTTATTTTTGACACCCCGATTAGTCAGCGCTGGGGTGTCGCGGCTAAAAAAATGGGTGTTGATATACGCTTACTAAGCTCTCAGGTGGGGCATGCCTAGTTCTGATCCTGTTTTAGCGGGTTTAAGCTCGGACACTTATATCGGCTTTGATTTTGGTAATAAAAAAATCGGCATGGCAGTAGGGCAAATACTGACTAAAACAGCCAGCCCTTTGGAAACTGTGCGCTCTTTGAATCAAGTGCCTAACTGGGAGAAAATCGGACAAATTATTGCCGAGTGGCAGCCAGATGGGTTGGTGGTGGGCGTGTCTCGCAAGGCGGATGGCAGTGATAATATTATTACGCCACGGATGCTAAAATTTTGTCGCCAATTAAATGGGCGCTATAACTTACCTGTTTTTCAGGTGGATGAGGCGTATTCAACTTTTGAAGCCAAACAGATGCTTTACGATGAGATGCATGTTAGTGCGACAAAGCTATGGGAAGTGCAGGATCAGCTAGCTGCACAATTAATTTTACAATCTTGGTTAAACGAACAATAAGCATGACTATGGAAACCATCGAAATTGCTAATTTACTGGATACTTTAGAGCTTTCTTTATGTGCCGCAATCGAAAAGAGAACCTTAAAGAACCCCATTATGGTTGGTATTCATACTGGGGGCGCATGGATAGCAGAAGAAATGCATCGACGCTTAGCCATTAAAGAGCCTCTCGCTTTATTAGATATTTCGTTTTATCGGGATGATTTTTCTCGGGTTGGGGTGAACCCTAAAGTAAAGCCCAGTAGATTGCCGTTAAGCCTAGAAGGACGAGATATTATTTTAGTGGACGACGTGTTTTATACTGGGCGCACGATACGTGCGGCTTTAAATGAGATCTTTGATTATGGGCGGCCTGAACAAGTTTTATTGGCTGTTTTAATTGAACGTGATGGTAGGCAAGTGCCTATTCGTCCTGATTGCGTTGGCAGTGAGATGACCTTAGAAGCAGGGTATAGAGTTAAACTGACCGGCCCTGAGCCTTTAGTTTGTGTCATGCAAAATGTAGGAGAGCCAGTTAATGCGTGAGGTTGAAAATTTACAACTCAATGAACAAGGGCAGTTACAGCACTTTTTAAGTATAGAAGGCTTAGATAAAGCTTTGTTAACTGAAATTTTGGATACGGCTGAATCCTTTGCTGATATTGCGACGCAAAACGTTAAAAAAGTGCCTCTGTTACGCGGTAAAACCATCGTTAATTTATTTTTTGAAAATAGCACCCGTACACGGGCCACTTTTGAATTAGCCGCGACGCGTTTGTCAGCTGATATTTTAAGCATGAATATTGCAACGTCAGCCACATCAAAAGGTGAAAGCTTACTAGATACTATCCATAATATAGAAGCGATGCAGGTGGATATGTTTGTCGTGCGCCATTCACTAAGTGGCGCGGCACATTTTATTGCACAACATGTTGCACCGCATGTGAGCGTGATTAATGCCGGTGATGGCCAGCATGAGCACCCAACTCAAGCGATGTTAGATATGTTTACCATTCGTCGTGTAAAAAAACAATTTACTGGGCTACGTGTGGCGATTGTTGGTGATATTTTGCATTCACGTGTGGCGCGTTCGCAAATACAGGCACTGAATACATTAGGCGCAGAAGAAGTGCGAGTGATCGCCCCTAAAACATTATTACCTACCGATGTAGAAAGCTTAGGGGTAAGCGTTTATTACGATATGGCCGCTGGCTTGAAAGATGTCGATGTGGTGATTATGTTGCGTTTACAAAAAGAGCGTATGAGCAGTGCTTTATTACCCAGTGAAAGTGAATATTTTAAGTGCTATGGCTTATCGGCAGATAAATTAAAGCTAGCCGATAAAAATGCCGTGGTAATGCACCCTGGGCCAATTAATCGGGGAGTGGAAATTTCATCAAAAGTGGCGGATGGGGCGCAGTCACTTATTTTGCAACAAGTGAGTAATGGTATAGCTGTCAGAATGGCTGTTTTATCTATGACAATGCAGAATAGGAGAGGACAAGTCTAATGCGGATTGAAATTATCAATGGGCGTATTATTGATCCGGCTAATAATATTGATCAACAAGGTTCCTTATATATAGAGCAGGATAAAATTGCGAGCTTATTTGTCGCACCTGATGATTTTGTTGCGGATACTCTAATTGATGCGCAAGGACAGATTGTTTGCCCTGGGTTTATTGATTTAAGTGCGCGTTTACGAGAGCCAGGGCAAAGCTATAAAGGCACGATTAAATCAGAAACTAAAGCGGCTGCTAGTGCAGGGTTTACCAGTTTATGTGTTCCGCCTGATAGCCGACCTGTGATTGATAATGTTGAGGTGGTGGAGCTTTTAAAAGATAAGGCAGAAAAGCAGGGCTACCCTCAGGTCTATCCCGTCGCTGCATTAACCCAAAAATTAGCCGGCTCAGAATTAAGCTCTCTTTATGCTTTAAAAAAAGCAGGCTGTATTGCTGTTAGCCAAGCAAATCATCCGATACAAGATTTGTTGGTTTTACGTCGGGCGATGGAATATGCTGCGACGCATGATTTATTACTGATGTTCTGCCCCCAAGAAAGTAGTTTAAGTAAGGGGGGCTGTGCTCATGAAGGAACAATGGCAAGTCGATACGGCCTACCAAGTATTCCTTATGCAGCAGAAACAATTGCTTTAATGCAGTGTATCGAGTTAATAGAGCAAACTGAGTGTCGCGTCCATTTTAGAGGCATTAGTTGCGCCCGCTCAGTAACGTTAATTGCTAAAGCAAAAACGGCAGGCTTGGCAATAACAGCAGATGTTGCCATGCATCAACTGCATTTAACCGATGCGGACATGTTGCCTTACGATAGCGCGTATCATGTTTTGCCGCCTTTACGCAGTCAGCAAGATAAAGAAGCACTATTAGAAGGTGTTCGCTTAGGTATTATTGATAGTATTTGTAGTGATCATCAGCCACATGATGTAGATGCAAAATTAGGTGCATTTCCAGAAACAGAAGCGGGTATGTCAGCATTAGAAACGACTTTACCGTTAATGATGCGCCTAGTTGAACAGAATTATTTAAGCCTGACACTTGCCATTGCAAAGTTAACGTGTGAGCCAGCTAAAATCCTAGGCTTGCAAGCAGGTAGCTTAGCGGCAGGGAGTATGGCTGATATTTGTATCTTTGACCCTAAAAAAATGTGGGAAATTAATGAGGCATCATGGCAAAGCCAAGGGTGTAATACGCCTTTTTGGCTGGAGATGATGCAGGCAAAGGTGACACATACCATTCAAGCAGGTAAAGTCATCTATAAAGAACTTTAGTGAGGTTTTATTATGTTTAAAAAATTCAGTGTATTAATACATCGATAGTTGCATTAGCAGCATGTACAAACGATTACACACCAAATAAGAGTGCAACTGGGCAGCAAATTTACCAAGAAGCTTGTGCTGGTTGCCATAGCGGTGAACCTGCTGATCCAAGTAAATATTGGACGATGAATAAGAAAAATGCCAATAAAGCTTATGTGACTTATAAGGTAAAAAACGGCAGTTTCACGATGCCCAAATTTAACAAGATTAATATCGATGATTTAGAAAAAATCAGTGAGTTTGTTTTAAAACACAGTATTATTAAATAGGAATTAATATGAATTATTGCGCCAATATACATCATGATTCAGCGAGTATTATTGATGACTTGAAAGGTGATCAGTCTTGGCGAATATTTCGTATTATCAGTGAATTTACTGAAGGTTTTGATCGTTTATCGGGTATTAAAGAAGGTATTTCTATCTTTGGTTCTGCACGTTTAAAGCCAGGTAGCCCTTATTATTTAAAAACAGTTGAAATCGCTCAATTACTTGCTGCAAATAACTTTACAGTTATTACTGGAGGCGGGCCCGGTATTATGGAGGCGGCTAATAAAGGCGCGCACTTAGAAGAAAAGTGTAATGTCGGGCTAAATATAGAGCTTCCCCAAGAACAAACCCCTAACCCATACCAAAGTATTTCACTGGATTTTAGGTACTTTTTTGTGCGTAAAGTGATGTTTGTACGGTACTCCATTGGTTATGTCGGAATGCCAGGGGGCTTTGGTACGATGGATGAGTTATTTGAATCGCTCACATTGATGCAAACGCATAAAATCTACCCGATGCCTATTATATTGTTTGGTAGTGAGTTTTGGAGTGGTTTACTGAACTGGATAAACACGACGTTAATAGAGTACAAAGTGATTTCAAAAGAGGATATAAGCTTAATTAAAATCACTGACGACCCTCAGGAAGTATTAGATATCATGATAGAGCATAGAGAGTGGAAAGCAGAGCAAAGGCAAATTGGACAAAAAAATAATGATTTGATGATTTAATTTTGTCAGGCAGGCTTTATACCTGTCTTGATTGTTCATAGAAAATATAAACATACACGATATTCACAGCAGATAGATTAACGAGGCTAGCATGCGGAACTTAAGGTTTTTACCCGCTTTTATAGGATTAACAGCGATTGCTGTTATTGCATATATTTTATTTTATTTTATTTTTGTCGATTTCTTTGTCGACTTATGGTGGTTTCGTTCCTTAGAGTTTGAAGGCTACTTTTGGTTAAGGTTACTTTATCGCTTTATTTTTTCAGGCGGTGTGACGCTAATTTTCTTTAGTATTTTCTTTTTTCACTTTTGGATTTCATCTCGCTATTTAGGGCTAAACCCACCGGATGAAGTGCTCGTTAGCGCTGATAAAAGGCAGCGATTTCAAACCTTTGCTGATTTATTTATGTATGGTTCTGTGAGAATTTATACGCCACTTTCTCTGATTTTAGCCGTCGTTGTTGCAAGCCCTTTTTATACTCAGTGGGAAACCGCATTACTCTACTTTTTTGGCGGTAGTTCAGGGGTAACTGAGCCTGTTTTTGGCTTGGATGTTGGTTTCTATTTATTCTCCTACCCGCTATATATATTGATTCAACAAGAGTTATTGTATTCATCCATAATTCTGTCTGTATTAGTCGCTGTTTTATATTGGTTAGAACATATCTTTGTGCCCAACCAGAATAAAGAGTACCCATTAGGGGCGAAAATTCATATCATCATCTTATTGGGTTTTACCGTTCTTTTTGTTGTTTGGGGGTTCTTTTTAGATCGATTTTCATTGTTATACACAGATGTGCATGAGCCTGTCTTTTTTGGCCCTGGCTTTATTGAATTGCGTTATGATTTACCACTGATATGGTTAAGTATTATTTCCGTAATAGCCATGTTTGTTGCGGCAGTTATCTATGTCTTTTCGCATAGACATCGCACTTCTATTCCTATTCTTGTTGCGTTAGCAGGGTTTTTTGTTGCTATTGGCTTACAAAGTGTTGATTTTATCCCTAGTTTAATAAAAACATTTATCGTACGCCCTAATCCGGTACAAATGGAAGGGCAGTTTATGCAGAATAATGTAAAAGCCACTCTAGATGCTTATGATTTAAATAATATTAAAACGGTTGAGTTCAAGGTTGATTTAGATGCAAGTAAAGACATCGAGACTTGGGGGGTTAAACGACATTTTGAAAATATTCCTGTTTGGGATAGGGAATATTTAATTGATGGTTATAAACAACTACAAGGTATCCGGCCTTACTATAGCTTTCATAGCGTTGATGAAGATCGGTATTTAATAAATGATCACATTCAACAAGTCAACTTGTCTGCGCGTGAGTTAAATGTCGACAAATTACCTGCAGAAGCTAAGAACTGGGAAAATATTCATTTACGTTACACCCACGGTTATGGGGCTGTTATTACCCCCGCTGCGCAAGATGCTGGAAAACCTATTTTATGGTATTTGCGTGATTTAAATATGGTCTCTAATGTTGGTTTTTCTGTCAAACAACCAGATATTTATTATGGCCAAGAAAAATACCCTTATGCCATCGTACCTAATAATTTAAATGTCGTTGGTTTGTCGGGTTCGGGGGATGACATTACAGGGGTTTATGAAGGTAAAGGCGGGGTTTTAATCCCCTCTTTCTTTAGAAAGTTGTTGTTCTCATTTTATTATGGCGATGAAAAAATATTTTTCTCATCCAATATTACTAAGAAGAGTAAGGTTTTATTGAGACGAAATATTATTGATAGAATTAATGCGATTACTCCTTTTTTACACCTAGATAAAGACCCTTATTTAGTGGCGACAAAAGAGCGTTTTTATTGGATACAAGATGCATATACGCTGTCTGATAAATACCCCGTTTCTAAAATGGCAAATGACACATTTTTATCAGGTAATGAGCAGTTTAACTACATTCGAAATTCAGTCAAAGTTGTGATTGATGCCTATGATGGTTCAACGCAGTATTATATTTCTGATGCCTCTGACCCAATCATTAATGCATACCGTATTGCTTATCCGGGAGTTTTTAAACCCTTAGAAAAAATGCCTACTGAGCTGCGTGAACATTTGCGTTATCCACGCGAATTATATTTTATGCAAATGATGATTTACTCTAAATATCACCAAACACGCCCAGAATTGTTTTATGAGCAAGCAGAAACATGGCAGTTTGCAACGGTCAACAAAAAGGCCGTTATGCCTTATTATCAGACCATGGATTTTGGGCAGTGTGACGATAGAGAAGAGATTGTTATGATTAACCCAATGACCCCTATTAACCGTAGTAATTTAAGCATGATAGGGCTAGCGGGTACCTTAGATCCTGCAAGTTGTTTGAATAGCAGTTACAAACCCTATATTACAATTTATAAATTTGGTAAAGATACACAAGTTAATGGCCCTGCTCAGGTTGAAGCCTTGATTGACCAAAGCCCTACAATATCCGAGCAATTTACATTATGGGATCAGCACGGTTCTAATGTGGTTAAAGGTCGAATGGTCATTTTACCGATGGGTGAAAATTCAGTGCTCTATGTTCAGCCGATTTATATGATATCGACTAAAACTAAAATACCTGAGTTAACTCGAGTGATTGTCTCGATTGGTAATCAGGTCGTGATGGATAAAACACTATGGTCAGCATTTAAAAAATTAAAAGCTAAGTTTCAGCAGGGTGTAAAAGATGCGAAGGGGACGGGGACTTCGGGTTAAAAGCAGAGCCATATTGAGATGTCATGAGGAATGGAGGTTGAAACTTGTACTTTATGGTATTAATGCTACTTTTAAGTAGCATTAATACGCGGTACTTTTAGAGGTTAAGCGGTTTTTTAGTTGCTAGTGAGTTTTGAATTATATAAAACTAGCATTAAATAATGCTTTACAGCTTAGTTTCTACTTCAGTAAACTGCAAAGCATGCAAAGCAGCGTAAGCCCCTTGTTTTTCTAATAATTTAGTATGTGAACCGCGTTCCACAATCTCACCTTGTTCCATGACTAAAATAACATCGGCATTTTCTATGGTTGATAAGCGGTGTGCAATGACGATAGTGGTTCTATTGGCCATGACATGTTCCAAGGCTTTTTGGATATAGCGCTCAGAATGTGTATCTAAAGCAGAAGTAGCCTCATCTAAAATTAATAATGGTGCATTTTTTAATAAAGCTCGAGCAATGGCTAAACGTTGGCGTTGGCCACCGGATAACTGAATACCATGCTCGCCAATCTCAGTTTGCATACCGTGAGCTAAGTTGTTAATAAACTCTGTGGCATAAGCATCCTCAGCTGCTTGCAAAACATCTTTTTCTGCGACCCCTTCTAATGAACCATAAGCAATATTATTAAAGACAGTATCATTAAATAAAGTGATATTTTGAGTGACCAAAGCAATTTGTTCTCTTAATGTTTCTAAAGTGTACTTGGTAATTTCTACACCATCTAATAAAATTTTTCCTTGGTTATAATCATAAAAGCGTGGAATAAGGTTGGTCAGTGTTGTTTTTCCACTGCCAGAAGCGCCAACAATTGCTATAGTTTGTCCTGGCTTAATGTTCAGGTTAATGTTCTTGAGTGCTGGTTTTTTGGAGTTAGGGTAGTTAAAAGAAAGGTTTTTAAATGTTAGTTCCCCTTTACCTACTATTGTGGTTTGAGTTCCTAAGTCTTTTTCAACTTCAACATCCAAAACCTCAAAAATATCACTTGCTGCTGCAATGCCTTTTTGGATGTCATTATTGGCATTAGTGAGTTGTTGAATTGATTTTGGCATCATAAAAGCAGCCAGTAAGTAAGAAACAAAAGAACCGGTACTTGCTTCTTGCATTAACTGTAAAGCAAAAAAAAGTAGAGTTGCTAAGGCAAACGCTACAAGTAATTGCATAATAGGATTCTGAATGGAAGTAAACAAACCAACTTTTAATGATTGTTGTTTATTAAACAGGCTATTTTCTTTAAAGCGTTGAGACTCGTACTGGGAGCCACCAAAACATTTAACCACACGGTTTCCGAGCACTAATTCAGAGGTGATATGGGTCATATCGCCCATGGAATTTTGAATGTTTTTACTTAATGCTCTTAGGCGTTTACTAACAAAGGTAACGAGAATGGCAATGATAGGCGCAATAGCAAGGAAAATGAGTGTTAACTGCCAATTAACCCATGTTAAATAAGCAAGCAGGCCGATGGCCGTAAGGCCTTCACGAACAAAAATTCGTACAGAGTCTGTTGCTGATCGGGCTACTTCGGCAACGTTATAGGTAATTAAAGAGATTAAGTTGCCACTATTCTGTGCATCAAAGTATTCTGTTGATAGTTGGGTGTAGTGATTAAATATCTCACTACGTAATTTATGTACAACATTGACAGAAACCTTAATTAAAAAGTAGTTCCCTAAAAAAGCCCCTAAACTCCTGAAGCTAACTAATGCAATTATATATAAAGGTAAATATTGAGTATCCGATTTATTACCCTTTTCTAAAGTCTCGATAATTATTTTTATCATTTCAGCAAGCAGTGGCTGAGCGAGGGCAATCATTGCAAAGCCAATAATACTGACAATAAAGAATTTAAGTGAAGGCAATAAGTACTTTAAAAGTCGCTTATAGGTGGATATGCCAGATAGAGCGGGTATTGATTTTTGTTTCATGAGATTATGTCAGCATTGAGCGGCTGTTAGAAGGGGTTGCGGCCGTTGTCGCGGCTAAAATAAAGACAAAAAATGTATTCATAATTCCGTGCCCAAAAGCGAGGTTAGTTAAGCCAAAGCTAGCATAGCCGGTCGTTAATAGAAAAATAAGACTGGCTAGAAAGTGATGTTGTGTGCTTAATAAACTGGGATAAAATAAAAATACAGGAGCCAGTAGCAGTAGCAGTAAGCTGATCAGCCCGATACTCCCTTTGGTGACAAGCGTGGTTAAGTATTCATTATGAAAATGTCCAAGTTGGTGTAGTGATTGTTTTAAGTCTTCATTTTCTAGAAAATTAATGGGGACTTGTTGTTTATTATGCAGCCCAAAACCTAAAATAGGGTGTGTGGGAATGGCTTTCATTGCGACCTCCCATAATGCTATCCGCAGTCCTACGGAAGTTAATTTATTGTGTTCATAAGCCTGAATATCTTGCTTTATGGCATTAAACCGAGATTGTACTTGCGGGGTAAATCCAGCGGTTGCTATTAGCATACTGCCTATAAGGCTTAGAAGAACCAAGCTTTTAAGTGTGATAACTTTTTGCTTGTACCATAAAAATAACATCACTATAAATAAAAAGGGCAGGGTAACCCATGCACCTCTCGATAATGAGAAAATGACCGCACAGCAGCCTAAACTAAAACTAAAAAGGCTAAAGTATTTTTGTGGCTTACTTTCATGGTAGATATTGATAATTGAGAAAAAGCTCAGTAATAAGGCAATATCGCCAAAGGGAATCGCATTCACGGTGCCATGAGCGCGCTGGCCTAAATAGAAATATTGGGTAAGGGCAATAATACCGGCTAATAGTGCGCCTATTTTAAAAGCGATACTAAGAGTCTGTTTATTTAGGTTTTTTGCTAAGAGCACCGCCAGCCACGGCGCGAATAGGAAATGAATATTTGTGCCTAAGCGTTTAAAAGCATAGAGGGATATATCGGAAGCGAGAATAGACAGTAAGGCGACAGCAAAATAAAAGAGACAAATATAAGAGATTACTTTGGTTTGCTCGTTAGTAAAGGGGTTGATTTTTTGCTGATAGCAATAAACCAAGCTATAAAGTGAAATAAGAGCAAATGCCACTTCTCCAGCCGCAGGAATAACAAGAAGGCACGCAGGAATAATGCCGCAGAAGTAATTAAAGTATGTTTTATATTGATTTGGCATGAGAGGAGGTGTCATAAGTAGGGGCTCAAAGTTTGTAGGGTACTTTTCATTGCACCGGTATTTTTCTGTAGAAATGAATGCCCATTTTGGGTTAATAGCTCTCTATCTGGCTTGTTTTTGTATAGATTTTTTATGTTTAAGACAACTTCATCTTCAGTTTTACATTGAATGCAGGCTTTTTGGGCGATGACATGCGCTGTAATTTCTTTAAAGTTAAACATATAAGAGCCAAATAGAGTGGGGGTTCCGACAGACAATGGTTCTAATATATTATGCCCACCAACAGGTAAGAGGCTTCCGCCAACAAAACAAATATCCGCTGCTGCATAAAGCATTTTTAATTCCCCTACAGTATCAGCTATATAAACATCTGTTTCTGGGCTGCAGTTCTGATGACTGCTACGCATAACAAGCTGGAGTTTTTTTTCATTAACTAAAGCTTTTACTTCTGAAAATCTTTCAGGGTGTCGAGGAACAAGCAGCAGTAATAACTCAGGAATTGTTTTTTTGAGACTTTGGTAGCAATTGATTAGCCGTGCTTCTTCACCTTTATGAGTGCTTGCTACAACCCAAACAAATCGTTTATTAAAAAGAGTGTCTTTTAATGATTTCCCTTGGGCAAGCAAACTTTTTGATGGTGTAATATCAAATTTTAAATTCCCTGAAACTGTTACTTTATTCTGTGCTGCACCAATATGAATGAAGTGTTGGCGATCCTCTTCTGTTTGAGCCAGGATATGCGTCACATTACGGAGCGTAGGGTGTACTAAGCGAGATATTTTTTTGTAATGATGCGCAGATTTTTCAGATAAACGGGCATTGATAATAAATAGAGGGAGTTTGCGTTTACCACACTCAGAAAATAAGTTCGGCCACATTTCTTTCTCCATTATGACAGCTATTTTAGGCTGAAAATGCCCGAAGAAACGCTGTAGAGCGCAAGGAGTATCATAAGGTAAATAAACATGACTCACCGTGCTACCTAATACCGATTGGATTCTCGAAGAGCCTGTTACTGTCGTGGTAGTAACTAATATTGATTGTTGAGGGTAAGCAGACTGTAATTGTTTAATTAACGGAAAAACAGCCTCTGCCTCTCCTAGCGAAACAGCATGAAACCAAAGGGTGTTTTTTGGATGTTTTTGATTATAAACACCTAAGCGCTCTTGCCAGCGCTGGCGGTAAGCCGGTGTTTTAATGCCCTTCCAGTAAAGGCGTAATAAGATAAAAGGCGTTAGTAGGGTAAAAATCAGCGTATAAATAATTTTCATCTTATTTTTTGAAGAGGAATGCAGTACATTGCATGAACTTATCGAGCCCTCTTTCTAATTTATAGAGACTGCGTAACCAGAAAGTCTTTTTATAATCTTGATAGACAAAAGGTTTGACCACGGTATTAATTGTTGCCGTTAAAAAATCTTCAGCAATCGGCCAAATATGAATGCTACGCTGGGTAAATGTCTTATTTTGCTCTTCAGTCAGTGGGTGATAAGCAGATATCTTGCCTTTTAATTTTTTCTGAACTATTTTGCTGGCTAAGAGCAATTTCTTGTTTCTATAACAAGGAACCTCGGGGCAATAGAAAATAAAACTATCCGCCATAAAAGGCATATGTTTAAAATATTTGAGCGCTTGAATTTGATTTTTTCTTTCAGTATGAGCAAATTGCCAATGAAGCTTTTTTAGTTTTGGGGTATCACAGAGCACAATATCACTATAAGCATGAACAAATGAATTATCTGAATAGCTGGCTTTGGGTAAGTAGGCACGCAATGCTGTACTGGGATCGAGTAGCTCTGTATTACGAATACCATCACTAAACTTCATAAATTGAGGGCGTAAAAAAGCAATATCTGGATCATGAAAAATTTGCTGCATATGCTCCATATCCAGCGGCTTTAATGTTCTTAGTACCTGTAAATCATCTTGTAATAAAAGTAAAAATCGCCTTGATGAATGTTGTAAAGCGAGTTGCATATTATGATAAAGGTTGCCGTGCCGTGAATTACCCGCTTGACTACCTAAAACAAACATTTCACCTAGAGACTGAAGGTATGCAACTGTTTCTGGGTCATCACTGTAGTCATCGAAAACGGTTATTTTAGCGCCTGGTAAATGTTCTAATACCGACTCGATACAGTTTTTAAGATATTTTCCTCTATTGTAAGAAAAGATAGCGACCTCTAAATCCTCTAGCATTCTTCCTTCCAATAATCCTTAATCCATGGGGATGGTTTAATATGACGATGCCACTTGCCACTGATTCCTTTTATGGCTTCTGGTGGATTAGGTAGCCCATGAAATAAAATAATTTTAGCTCCATCAGGAATGCTAGGTGCTTGAAACCAAGACTTGATCCACGAAGGTGCGCAGCGGTATTTAAAACTGGGAACCCATTCATCAGGCCAAAAGTTTAAGCGGGATGTTTTTTTTATTTCCCGTGATAAATAGGCTTGTTCATGGCGAACTTCTTGCCTAATTTGGCTGAAATTTTCTATAAAGTAACTGAGTATTTCAGGGTGCTGCCCAATCTCAAAACGAAATACCGAGGAATTTCCTTCTAGCCGAGCGGGGCGATGCTTATCATGCGCAATTAAAAAATCACCAGGATAAGTGAAAAATTCGTCAATACTATCAACAATCACTATATCTAAATCTAAAAAGAGCGTCGTTCCAGATAAGTTACCGAAATTTTCAGCGAAAACTGTTAATTTGCGCCACCCTCTCTCAGGAAGTCCATTAGGAATGTGTAATTCAGGTAAAGCTTGAATTTCCACATCAGGATGTATGTCGGTTGAATTATCAGTAAAGCAGATAAAGCGAAAGGGTATAGTGGTGTTTTTTAAAACCATGCTATACAGTCTGTTTACATAGAGTGCAGGAAATTTATCTCCCCATTTCATACAAATTATATTGACGCTTTTATTCATTTAGCACGACATTTTTTGATAAGTAATTGATGAATTTTACCATTATTAATGGTTTCTTTTATATGCAATTTTAAGCGCTAAATATTACCCCGCGACTTATTAGCCAGTACTCGGGTAAAATACGCTTAACTATTGGACTCTTTCCTCCTATTGAGCAATGCCACAAGACTATATAAAAAAAATTCTCCGAGCGAAAGTTTACGATGTCGCTCAAGAAACGCCGTTAGATTTTGCGCCGGTCTTATCTAAGCGTATTAATAATTCTGTTTATTTAAAGCGGGAGGATTTACAAGCTGTTTTTTCCTTCAAAATCCGAGGCGCTTACAATAAAATTGCTTTTTTAAGTGAGGCTGAAAAACAAAATGGAGTCATTGCGGCTTCGGCGGGAAATCATGCACAAGGGGTAGCTTTGTCTGCGCAGAAATTAGGCATTACCGCATTAATTGTGATGCCTAAAACAACGCCTGAGATTAAAGTAAGTGCAGTGAAAGCTTTTGGCGCAAAAGTTGTGCTGATTGGTGATGCGTTTGATGATGCTTATAAGCATGCAAAGGCTTTAGCAAAAGAACAAAAAATGACCTTTATTCATCCGTATGATGATGCGGATGTGATTGCCGGGCAGGGCACGATCGCGATGGAGATATTTCGTCAAAAGACTCAAGATATCGATGCTATTTTTGTGCCTGTGGGTGGTGGTGGTTTAATTGCAGGTATTGCTGTTTATGCAAAGTTTGTACGCCCGAATATTAAAATTATTGGTGTAGAGCCTGATGACTCTGATTGTTTAAATAGGGCTTTGCAGGCAAACAAGCGTACTACTATAAAACAAGTGGGTTTATTTGCCGATGGCGTTGCCGTTAAGCAAATTGGCAAAGAGCCTTTTCGTTTAGCAAGGCTTTTTGTTGATGAAGTCGTTACCGTCAATACCGATGAAATTTGTTCGGCGATTAAAGATATTTTCGAAGATACACGTTCCGTAGCTGAACCAGCAGGCGCTTTGTCTTTGGCAGGGTTAAAAAAATATGCAGAGCGCGAGCAGTTAGAAGGTAAAACTTTGGTTGCCATAGAAAGTGGAGCCAATATTAATTTTGATCGCTTGCGTTATGTGGCTGAACGTAGCCAAGTCGGCGAACAAAAAGAAATCTTATTAGCGGTAACCATTCCTGAAAAAGCAGGGAGTTTTTTAACTTTTTGTAAATTATTAGGTCGACGGAATATTACGGAATTTAATTATCGTTATTTTAATGATCACCAAGCACAAATTTTTGCGGGCATTTCCAGTACCGGCGTAGAAGGGGATAAATTAAGTATTATTTCTAAGTTGGAAGAGAAGGGTTTTTCTGTGACTGATATGACCCAAAATGAGCTGGCAAAAGAGCATGTACGCTATATGGTGGGCGGTCATGCGCCTTGTGAATTGCAAGAAGTGATTTATAGTTTAGAATTCCCCGAAAGACCAGCGGCCTTATTAAAGTTTTTAACGTCGCTAGGGAGTCAGTGGAATATTAGCTTATTTCATTATCGAAATCATGGCGCAGCTTTTGGTAAGGTATTAATTGGTGTGCAGCTGAAAGCAACAGAAAAGAAAGCATTGCAATTATGCTTTGATGCTTTAGGTTTTCTATATGTAGAAGAAACGAAAAACCCTGCTTATCAGCTATTTAGTGGCGGGAAAAGTCAGAGACAAAATAATGAATAGTTTACAAATTGCCCAGCAGGTTATAAAAACTGAAGCAGAACAAATAGCCAATTTATTAAATTTACTGGATGAACATTTTGAGCAAGCGGTAAATGCCGTGTTGCATTCAAAAGGCAAGGTGATTATTTCTGGTATGGGAAAGTCGGGCATTATTGGTAAAAAAATTTGCGCCACTTTAGCTAGCACAGGAACACCGAGTTTCTACCTACACCCAGCTGAAGCCTATCATGGTGATTTAGGTATGATAGAGCCGCAAGATATTGTGTTGCTGATTTCTAATTCTGGGGAAACAGATGAAGTTTTAAAACTGATACCCTTTTTAAAGGAGCAGGGCAATATCACGCTATCTATGAGTGGTAATGACAAATCAACCTTAGCAAAAAATACACACCATCACTTAAGTATTGCCGTTAAAGAAGAGGCTTGTCCTTTGCAGTTAGCGCCAACCTGCTCGACAACGGCTACTTTGGTGATGGGCGATGCTTTGGCTGTTGCTTTAATGCAAATGAGACAGTTTAAAGATGAACATTTCGCCAGATTTCATCCTGGTGGTAGTTTGGGGCGACGTTTATTAATGACAGTAAAAGATGTTATGCAGACGCAAAATTTACCGCAATGCAGTCAGCAAACCAAAGTGCACGATGTGGTTCATGGCATCACGCAAGGGAAATGTGGCTTAGTGGTAGTCTTGCAAAATAAGGAAATATTGGGTGTTGTGACTGACGGTGATATTCGGCGTGCGATGGAAATGCAGGAAAGCACGTTTTTTAGTTTAACAGCGGCAGATCTAATGTCTACTCAGCCAAAAGCCATCAGGCAAACGGCACGGCTGACTGAAGTCAGTGAAATTATGGAGCAGCATAAAATTAATTCAGTGCTAGTGGTTGATGATCAACAAGTCTTTGTTGGTGTTGTGCAAATGTATGATTTAGGGATTTAAAAAATGAAAACAGTCGTTGTTATTCCAGCAAGATTAAACTCAAGCCGCTTGCCCAATAAAGTACTATTGGATTTAAAAGGTAAAACCGTTGTGCAGCGGGTGTACGAACAATGCTTAAAAGCACGAAATATTGATGCGGTTTATATTGCGACAGATAGTCAAGAAGTCTTGAAATCTTGTCAGAAATATACTGAAAATATCATTCTTACCAGTAGTGAGCATGAATCAGGAACAGATCGAATTGCCGAGGCGGTTAGTCAAATTGAGTGTGATTATGTGATTAATGTACAAGGTGATGAGCCATTCATCGAGCCGGAATTGATTGAGCAATTGGCGGATGCATTAATAAACGATAGCAGCTTACAAATGAGTAGCGCAATGCACCGTATAGATCAAGTGAGTGACCTAAAAAACCCTAATGTGGTCAAAGTGACGGTAACCAGCAATAAGAGTGCGCTATATTTTTCACGCTCAATTATTCCACATCACAGAGATGAATGGGATGCGCTTTTAAATCATCATATAAAGGTTCCCGAGGCATTAAATTTTTATCGGCATTTAGGGATTTATGGCTATAGCAAGAAGTTTTTATTAGAATTTTCAGAAATGCTCCCTAGCTATTTAGAGCGCTTAGAAAAATTAGAGCAACTGCGGGCAATAGAAAATGGCTTTGCGATACAAATGATAGAAACTAGCTACAACTCGATAGGCATTGATACGCAGGAAGATTATGAAAAAGCGCAGCACTTATTGGAGCGCTAAGTTTTTTCAATATACTTCAACCATTGAGTTGCTGATTTTTTAGTTTTTGAAAAGGCTAGAGCATGCTTAAACGCTTGTTTAGCAGCCGTAAGTTTTTTTACTTCATAATGGCTTAAGCCCAGTAAAATATAAGCTTCACCTTTATTTTTTAAGCCACCTTTTTTGAGGGCTTTATTAATAGAGGTAATTGCTTTTCCCCAGCGCTCTTGTTCCACATGAATGCGCCCTAGTTGTAGATAAAGCTCACCCTTCTCGTTTAATAGCGATGATTTTTCTAATGCACTGATGGCTTTTTTATATTCGCGAGCGCCAGTCCAAGCGTGAGCAAGCATTTCCCAGTGTTTGGAATTCACTTTAACGCGCTTTGCTTTTAGTGCTTGGGTTAATAACTCCGCGGCTTGGTAAGGCTGGTGATTGAAGATATACAAATTAAACAGTTGTAATAGTTCTGCCTCAGAAAATTCAAACCCTTTTTTATAAGCAAGGTGTTGAATGCTGAGAGCTTTAGGAAACTGTTTTAATTGCTGATAAACCGTGCTTAATTGTTGCCAATAGGTTTTTTTATCCGGGTAGCGGCTAATGAGTTGGTGTAATATACCTGCTGCAGGTGCGTATCTATTAAGCTCGTAATAAAGTGCTAAATTAAGCTGTAGCCAAGCTTCCTGTGGTTTTTTACTCTGTTGGATAGCTTGTTCGATGTAGGGTAATGCTTTTTTATAATGTTTTAATTGCGCGTGTGCATTGGCTAATAAAGCGAGGATTTGTGCATCTTTTTTACCTTGGTACTGCGCGAGAGTATCAATGGTTTTTTGATATAGCTCTGTTGCCATATAAAGTTGGCCTAAATTGAGTAAAGCATTTTGTTGCTGATTTTCAGGCAGTGCATGGGTGGATAGGCAGTGTAATAAGTGCTGTGTCGCTTCTTTATATTGATTTTCTAATGCATACACAGAAGCAAGACTGCGTAAGGTTAAAGCTTGCGAGTAACTATTCTTCTTTAAATCCGGTAATAGTTTTTTTAATTTTTCTCGTGCTTGTGGGTAAGCTTGGCTAGCAATCAGCTCTTCTGTTTTACTCAGTTGTTTATATAGCCAAGGGGAGATAGTCGGTGATTTTTCTTCTGCATAAACGTTTGTGTTGATAGAGAGGTAAATCAATAAGCTAAGTAAGAGTGTGACTTTATTCATAGAATATTACCGGCCTAATTTAAATTCTAATGTTTGCGCGGCGCGTTGCTCATAAGCTTGCCCGGCAATAATATGCGGTTTAAATTTCCAACGTTTGATGGCTTTTAAGGCGGCAGCGTTAAAAACATTACTCGGCTTAGCCTGTACCACAACGGGGTCTTTTACCAAGCCTTCAGCCGTAATGGTAAATTCAATTTTAACCCAACCCTGAATGCGCCTATTAGCTGCGCGGCGTGGATAAATGGGCGGAATTCTAACTAAAGGAATGACCGAGGTACTAATTTGCCCTAAGCCCATTTTTATGCCGCTTAAATTAGAACCACTAAAGTTACTGGCTTGTAAGGGCAGCTCTAATTTTGGCATAGCCATATTGGGTGCTGCTTTTTGGCTAACTTGAGCCGTTTGTGTTTTTAATGTCGGTTGTTTGGGGCGCTGTTTTGGTTTTGGTTTCTTGGGTATTTTTCGGTCTTTAGTTTGTAGTTGAGAGTCGCGCTTTAAGCGCACAAACTCAGTCATTACTAAGTTATCCGTTTCTTTAATGCCCTGCAAATTATTGCGGATCATGGCCTGCATGCCCCAAAAAAGCAGAAGGGCAATAGTGGTTCCAGAAAGAAGGGCGATAAGTAAGCGAGTCATTATTGTGTGGCAGCTTCAGTTGCAATCGCAGCATTGGTGATGCCTGCTAAACGTACTTGATCCATAACTTGTACAAGGACGTGGGTTTTTGTTTCTCTGTCTGCTGCAATAATCACGGAACCTAATGGGTTTTCAGCATGTAAGCGCGCAACATTAGGGCGTACAGCACGAATATCAATCAGGCGTTTATCAATCCAGACATCGCCATTGGGTTTTATACCGATGATAATATTACCTTTCGCTTTCGTTTCAGATGTTTTTGCATTCGGGCGGTTCACATCAATCCCCGATTCTTTAACAAAAGACGTGGTAACAATAAAGAAGATGAGCATAATAAAAACAATATCCAGCATAGGAGTCATGTCGATATCAGCACTTTGGTCAAGAGAGGAACGGTTAGCTCTGCGGCGCATAATCAATAGTTAGTGGTATTTTAATAAATCAGCCAAATGATGAGATTCATCATTGACGCGTTCTTCAATCAGTTTGCTGAAATAGAGGCCGGCTATGGCGATAACCATGCCCGCCATGGTTGGGATGGTCGCTTTAGAAACACCAGCCGCCATGGCGCGGGCGTTACCTGTTCCGGTCACAGCCATTACATCAAAGACATTAATCATTCCTGTCACTGTGCCTAATAAACCTAATAAAGGGCAAAGAGCAATTAAAATTTTTATCGCTGATACACCACGGCTCATTTCTATTAATGCCTCGGAAATCATAGCTTGGCGAATAAATAAAGCATGTGCTGAATTTTTATCGTGGCGCTGTTGCCATTGGGCTAGATAGCTAGTACGTCGGTCGGGGTAGCTGGCTTTAAAAAAGAGTAGGCGCTCAATAATCAAGCTCCATAAGCAGATAGCGACCATTAAAATTATCCATAAGATGTTACCACCTATCTGCATAAATTGGCTTAGATCATTAAAAGCAGACATTAGTTTCCAGCGCGGCGGCTCATGATGCCTGCACTTTGTTCGTCTAAAATTTGAATTAAGACTTTGCTACGACTAGCAACCAAGTTGTATAAAAATAATAAAGGAATAGCAACACATAAGCCTAGCATAGTGGTGACTAATGCTTGTGAAATGCCATCTGCCATTAGCTTGGGATCGCCCGTCCCAAATAAACTAATTGATTGGAAGGTGGCAATCATTCCGGTGACTGTTCCGAGCAGGCCTAATAAAGGCGCAACGGCAGCAAATAATTTAATCAGTGATAAGCCTTTTTCTAAAGCAGGAACTTCGCGCGTGATCGCTTCATCTAAAATCAATTCTAAGGTATCGGTGTTTTGCTCGTTAGTTTGTTCGGTTGCTAAAAGCACTCGACCTAGCGGGTTATCGTTATTGGCAGTAGCTTGGCTGATTTGTTGCTGCATTTTTTGTCCTGTTTGCAGTAAAACAAACAAGCGAAAAAGGGCAAGTATCAAACCAATCGCACCTAAGCTTAAAATAATATAACCAATAATACCGCCTTGGTCGATGCGCTCAGAGGTATTAGGCGATTGAATTAACAAGCTGAGCATTACGCCGCGAGTCGGGTCAATGGCGAGTGTTTCTAAGCCTGAATTGGCAGTACTGAAATCTTCAATTAGATTCAAATATTGGCTGTTGGGTTGGCGCGCTAAACTAACTAAAATATTAGATTCAGGTGAATAGCGTAAGTAGCCGCCTTTGGCAATGGCATTAAAGGAGCCAATGCGAGTGATTTCAGCCATCTCACGTAGGCCTGCAGTTTCAATTTGTCCTTTATAGCGTACCACTTTTGCAGATTCGGTCATTTCGTGCTGTAAAGTAAACCATAGGTTTTCTAACTGTTCAATACTGGGTAGCGCTTTACTGTTGGTGAGTTTTTTTAAATCTTCTGCTCGGTTTGGGTATTGTGCGGAAATAAGAGATTGTGATAATTCCGCTGATAAGTCGCCAGATGTTTGGCGTGCAACACCAAATAACTCACCTAATACGCCGCTACGGTCTTTTAATTTAGTTTCTAGTTGGCTTAAAAGCTCTTCATTAGCTTGTAAATTCGATTTTAACTGATGACTGCGTTTGTCTTGTGTGGCAAGTTCTGCCTTAGCCGCCGTTAATAACTTCTGTTGATTGTGTTTTTCTGCTAAAAATTCAGCTTCACGAGTATTATTTAAGCTGCGTTCTTGGCGCTGTGTTTTTTTAATATCCGCTAATAATTGACTTAAACTTTGCTCGGCAGCGAATAGGTTATTGCTGAGGAATAAGCTAACAATAATTAATAATAGTTTCATTATTTAGCCTCCGTAGCGGCGGCAATGGGTAAAGTGAGTAAGTCGGGCGCAGTTTCTTTACGAGCAATTCTTAAGCCTTTGCGAATAGAGATGTTGTGCGACGAATCTAAAGTTTGCCAGCGTTTTTTATTTTGATTCCAGTAGCCAGATTCACTGCCATCTAAGCGTTGATAATACAAAGCCACACGACCTAAACGTAAAAAATCAACGGAACTTTCTTGGTTTTCTAATTGGATATTGCCGCGATAAGCTTCGATGGTATTGCCGTAACTATTTTCTATTTGATAGGCTTCAATTAAGCGACGAAATTTCTCCGCAGTGGTGACATCGGCGCGTGACATCATGGCGGTTAGTTTTTGCAGGCGTTCTTGGCGTTCTTTAGGTAAAAAAGGTAAGTCTAAAGCAACAAACTGCTCTAAACTTTTTTGCATATTAATAATTAGAGGCACGATTTCACGCTGAGTGATTTCAATTTGTTCTAATTGTTGTGTGAGTGATTGTTTTTCTTGTTCTTGCGAGGCTAATAGGCTGTCTAAATGTGCATTATAAGTGAGCAAGGTTTTGGTTTGATGTTTAGCTGACCGATATTGTTCTAGCATTTTACGCGTGCGGTCATCTAAAGTATTGATTTTTGCTTGCGATTTTGCGGCAGAAGATTGAGTTTTATTTTCTACCTGAATGGCTTGAGAAAGTGTATCTGCAGAAGCAGTGATAGGGCATAAGCACAATAAAAATGAGCTTGCGATAAGAGGGTAGTGGCGGGGTAAAAAAAGCATAGAAAGACTTATTTTTATTAGGCTAAAAGATTTGAAACTTTAACACAGCCAGATAAAAAAACAATGTGGGAGTTGACTTGCTTTGTATGGGGTGGGGGTATGAGTGTCGTTTCATACCCCCTGAGTAAATGAGAGGCTAGAGGGAGTCGCTCACTACGCGATTATAAAAAGGCCATTCCTTAACATGTAGGTATTTTCTTATCGGAGACTTAATGATGGACACACATAAAGCAATCGAGAATAAGCACCAAACCGCGGCAAATTCATTTGGATCATCAGTTAAAGCATCAGATAGCCAAGGCCCGACGAAGCAATGAAATATAACAAAGCGATAAGAGCCATAAAGAAAAGGTAAATAGAAAGCAATCCATAAATAAACAAAGCCATGTAACCCCCCTTCAAAACCCGGTAGCCAGGAGTCTGGTGGCGACATAATGTCGTTTAATGGCAGTTGCCAAGCAATATGCCATGCACCTGATGTAGAACAAACTTCGGTGCCACAAACCGCTTCTGTACCAATAGTACATAGCCCAGCCCATGCAAAAGGCATCATTTTAACGATCATGGCTAAAGCAGCAACTGCACATAAGGTATAGACAGTCGTTCTAATCTTGAGTTTGACACTTTCAGGAATAAAGTACATAGCCACCATATTGATGAAAAATGGCTGGAAAGCAATATGCAAATACCCAAAAAGGGTGAGCACCTGATTAACTGGATTACTGCATTCATCTATATAAGCATAAGTAAATGCTTGTAATAACTCCATTAATGCAAAAAATGTTAAAGGAATCCAAAGTTCTTGGGATTCATCTTTTATTGCAACATAGGCCGCTGTTCCTAGTCCAACGACTGCTAAAACTGCTGACGCTTCACCGCTCCAACACATACAAACCTCTTGGGTATAAAATAAATTTTAAGATTAAATGGCTGCTAATTATGCTTAGCAGCCATGATTGCAGACTATAGAGAATCAGCAACAGTGTGCTTATACCCAGGCCAGCTCTTAACGTGTAAATGCTTTCTAATGGGAGATTTGATAACCGATACGCATAAAGCAATCGAAAATAAACACCAAACGGCAGAAAACTCATTAGGATCATCAGTTGCGATATCAGCAATCAGAGGACCAACTAAGTAATGAAAGCCGACAAAACGCCATGAGCCATAAAGTAAAGGCAAAATAAATGCGATAACGATATAAATAAAGCCATGTAAGCCCCATTCGAAGCCAGGGAACCATGAAACCGGAGCTGACATCAGGCCGTTTAAAGGCATTTGCCAAGCAATATGCCATGCGCCAGAGACAGAACAGGTTTGTGTACCACAAAAGCCTTCTTGACCGATATTACAAAGGCCTGCCCATGCGAATGGGAACATTTTTACAATCATGGTTAAAGCAGCGATAGCACATAGCGTATAAACCGCTGTTCTTATTCTTAATTTAACGCTTTCTGGGATGAAATACATGGCAACCATGTTGACAAAGAAAGGCTGAAAAGCAATGTGAACATAACCAAATAGCGTGAGTATCTGATTATTGGGGGAGGCGCAGTCATCTATATAAACATAGGTTGCAGCTTGTAATAACTCCATTAGTGCAAAATAAGTTAACGGAATCCAGAGTTCTTTTGACTCCCCTTTAATTGCAACATAAGCTGCTGTTGCTAA
>JAQRMR010000099.1:13926-78551 GCA_028599115.1 Methyloprofundus sp. | reverse complement strand
CTATTGTGACCTCGCGAAGGATAGCGACTATACTCATTACACTTCAAGATGCTTGCTCCACAGCTCGTCATTCCCGGTGCGGCAAGCGATAATTTGCTCAATTGATTGCAAAATACCCCTATGCGCATTCAAGATTAAAGCAAAGAAGTGATTTTGGTAGGACTTGTGCAGAATTGACCTGGTAATCCAGCTCTAAATTTGAAAACTAAAGGGGCGCTACTAGTCTGTCGAAAAAACCTGTTTATTAAGAGTATTATAAATCTGATTATTGGCTACACAAAAATAGCACCATAGGATGTGCTGAGGAACGAAACGCATCAATAGTCGATGATGCGCCTACTACGTCGGCACATCCTATGAGTTAAACTATCTATAAACTGGGAAATGAAGGGTGTCGTTGTTTTGTACCTAATAGTGTAGTACATTGAGCTATGTATAAAGTATCCGTTAAAAAGAAAGTTATTAAAAATATAGCTAAACTTCCGCTATGGGTGCAAAAAAAGATGGCTGTTTTGGCTATGGATTTAAAAGATAAAGGCCCAGAACAACCGAATTGGCAAAACTATAGTAAGTTGAGCTCTACAGAACATCATTGTCACTTAGGTACTTCATGGGTTGCTTGTTGGAGTCATGACAAAGATGCTATTAATATTGAGGTGTATTATGTTGGCAGTCGTGAAAAAGCCCCATACTGAAAACTCACTTTTTGAGGTTAAAGGTGAAATCCCTAAAAAACTTATTCAGTATTTACAAGATAATTTTGGTAATGATGTAGAAATTGTAGATGAGAGTGAAGAAATGATAGATTTTTTATCTTCTGACTGGTTTAAGAAAACAACTGACTCACTAACACCGGGTGAAGTTGTAAAAATATATAGAGAAAACCTTAATTTAACTCAAGAGCAATTAGGTAAGCAGCTAGGGAAGTTTACAAGACAAAATATTTCTGATATTGAGCTTGGTCGGCGAAGTATTAGTAAAGAGGCTGCAAAAAAATTAAGTGTTTTTTTTAATGTCAATGTTGAACGGTTTATCTAATAAAAAAACATAATCGGGTAAGGGCGTGTTTCTCACCCTCCCCATACCACCCTGCATGCGGCTCCGCACAGAATTAAAGGGGACGCTACCCTTTTTTAGGTCTTCCAACAGGTCGAAACATTAATGAAGACCCTGAAATTTTTTCTAGTTTCTCAATAAAGCTATCTGAGCCGCAAGGTAAATTTTTTTGAATATTACGCCTAGTTATGGTTAGTTTTTCTTTATCTTCCTCGTTTTTCAGCCAGTCAGACCAATTTTTAATGCCGTCAAATACTTTCCAATAATCTGAATCGGTTGACAACAAGTCATCTTTTTTTAATCCACAGTGCCCGGCAGCACTTGACCATAGGTAGTCTTCAGCCCGTGAAACTATACCAGCACGAACGGGATTTTGCTCTACATATCGAATGCAAAACCATAAATAAGCTTCATCTAATGGGCTTGAGAAAAAGCGTCCTTGCCATAAATGCCCAGACCATTGATGCTGACGATTAATAGACTGTGCATAGCGCATATGAATTGGTTTTAATACTCGCTGTAATCCATCTTTATTTTTAGGAATAGCAATTAAATGAATATGGTTGTCCATTAAACAATACGCCAATATTTGAACATGATGTTTTTGACTGTATTTTTGAAGCCAATTTAGATATTGAAGGCGGTCTTCATCGGTAAAAAATACTTTATTGCGGCGATTACCACGTTGAGTAATATGATGAGGAATACCAGCAAAAACAGTTCGAGCAATTCGGGGCATGGTAAGGGGTGTTTAAAGTTAAAAAGGCGATTATACGGGGTAAATCTCTAAAATAAAAGGGTAGCGTCCCCTTTAAAAGCGAAGGTAGGTCGTGTTAGATTATCTAAGCGTAGCGCAGATAACGTAACGCGACAAGCAGTGGTAAAACACCCGTCGCGTTACGTTATTTCACTTCGTTCAATAAGCTAACACGACCTACGACTGCGTAACATCAGTTAATAAGATAAGCTTTATTTAGGAAAGATGTCTATTGGATATTCTTAAGTTAAAACTGACCCTAAACAAGCATTTAAAGACGACACTAGAAAATACGTTTTGAGCATGACAACACTAACATATTTCAACTTAGTGGGCGTGTTGCTGGTCGTTTCTTTAATTTGTCACAAACTTCTCTAAATATTAACTTAATTTATATTAAACTAGTGTCAATTTTAATGATGGACCAAAGCAAAATATGTCAGAAATAACCCCTAGCAATAGCCTTGTTGCGATGCAGCAATTAAAACAAACGATTAGCGAGCAAATTATTGGCCAAGAAACCTTGGTTGAGCGTATGTTGATTGCTTTATTAGCAGATGGACATATCTTAGTTGAAGGTGCGCCGGGGTTAGCTAAAACGCGAGCAATTAATGCGTTAAGTAAAGGTATTCAGGCTGATTTCCATCGTGTGCAGTTTACGCCTGATTTGTTACCTGCTGATTTGACCGGAACAGAAATTTATCGTCCAGAGCAAGGTAGTTTTGAATTCCAAAAAGGGCCGTTATTTCATAACTTAGTATTGGCGGATGAAATTAATCGTTCACCAGCTAAAGTCCAAGCAGCTTTATTAGAAGCGATGGCAGAAAGACAAATTACCGTCGGGGGGGAGACTTACCCATTGCCGCCGCTATTTCTAGTAATGGCAACGCAAAACCCTATTGAGCAAGAGGGGACTTATCCCTTACCTGAAGCACAGTTAGATCGTTTTTTACTGCACGTTAAGATTGACTACCCCAGCGCAGAGCATGAAAAACAGATTTTACATTTAGCGCGCAATGAAGCAAAACAGACGAATGCAGCAACAGCACCTAGTATTCAAACAATCAGCCAAGAAAGCTTATTTACCGCGCGTGCCGAGGTGCTGGAAGTTTATATGGCCGATGCCTTGGAAGATTATTTATTACAAATTATTCTAGCGACAAGAAACCCTAAAGCTTATGGTGAGGATTTAGCGGGTTGGTTGCAGTATGGTGCTAGCCCAAGAGCGAGCATTGGCCTTGACCGCTGTGCGCGAGCAAGGGCGTGGTTAAACGGGAAAGATTTTGTTGCGCCGGAAGACATACAAGACGTTGCTTTTGATATCTTACGTCATCGTATTATTTTGTCTTATGAGGCCGAAGCCGAGGGCATTACTACGGATTATTTTATTGAGCAGTTAATTGCTCGGATTCCGGTTCCTTAATGGCAGCGAATGAACGAATCAGCGTTAATTTGAAAATGCTGATTAACCTAGCTAAATCTGCGGCTATGCTCAAATTATCGCGCTCAGGCATTAAATCGCAACAAAGCGGCGGTTATCTTTCTAAAATCAAAGGGCGTGGCATGGAGTTTGATGAAGTGCGACCTTATCAAGCGGGAGATGATATTCGCAGTATTGATTGGCGCGTGACTGCGCGGACGGGGAAAACACATACTAAACTTTTTAGAGAAGAGCGAGAGCGCCCCGTTTTTATCTCGGTTGATTATCGCGCTTCAATGCAATTTGCCACGCGCGGTGTTTTTAAGGCAGTTCAGGCGGCAAAAATAGCCAGTTTAATTGCTTGGATGGCGCAAAGGCAAGGGGATCGCATTGGCGGGCAGATTTTTACAGATCAATCTTGCCGAGAATTAAAACCCGGTAATGGCAAGCAATCGGTACTGCATTTTTTAAATGCCTTAGTTAAAAGCGAGTCCTCTTTTGCGGTGAGTAGTCTTGAGCAAGTTCTAGGACGGCTTAGCCAGCATGTAAGGCCGGGAAGTTTGGTTTACATCATTAGTGATTTTCGTGGCATAAATGAAGCAGCGGAAATGCTATTAGCAAAAATGGCGCGACATTGTGAGCTTGTTTTGGTGCAAATTTATGATCCTTTGGAAAGTGCTTTGCCGAAAAAAGGTCGGTTTCGTTTTACTGATAAACAGCAAGATGTCATTGTTGATGCAGGCGATAAAACGCGCATGGCGAACTATCAGGAGAAATTTCAACAGCACAGTGCGGTGCTAGAAAAACTGGCGCTACAGTCTAATATTTGTTTGTTAAGTTGCAGCACACAAGAGCAAGCGAGCGCTGTGTTCTCGCGTAGTTAATTGGGCGAATATTTTGAACCCTGAAATGAAGGAAAGTGAAAATGTGGTTTGAGATTACAGGAATTTTTTTGATGACGGTTGCTTTTCTTTATTGGCAAAGTTCACAAAAAATTAAAGAAATTGCTTGGCGAGCAACAAAAAGACATTGTGATGAATTAGAGTTGCAGATGCTAGATGGTTATATTGCGCTGATTAAATTAACACTGGGTAAAAATGCAGCAGGAAATTGGCAGTGGGTACGACGCTATCAGTTTGAATTTTCTGCAACAGGAGGAGATCGTTACCGAGGCATGATTACCATGCATGCAAGGCAGATCGATTCAATACAACTAGACCCGTATCGTATACAATAAACGCACACATATTCTTTATCAATAAAACATCATGTTACGCCTAAGTAATCTAAAACTCCCCCTGGAACATACAGAGCAAGAGTTGCGCGCCGAAATTTTGCAACGCTTGGCGATTAAAGACGCTGAACTGCTAAATTATCAAGTATATAAGCGCAGTTACGATGCGCGGCAAAAAAGAACTATCTTTTTTATCTATAGTTTGGATATCGATACTAGCTTAAATACACAGCTCTTAGAGCGCTTTAAGGATGATGCGCAAATTAAAATGCGTCCTGATGATCGCTATCAATTTGTCACTAAAGCCCCGGAAGATTTAAGTGAGCGGCCTATTGTTGTAGGTTTAGGGCCGTGTGGTTTGTTTGCAGGCTTAGTTTTGGCGCAAATGGGCTTTAAGCCCATTATTTTAGAGCGTGGTAAAGAAGTGCGAAAACGCACAGTCGATACCTTTGCTTTATGGCGTAAGCGCGAATTAAATGAAGAATCTAATGTGCAGTTTGGTGAAGGAGGAGCAGGTACTTTTTCCGATGGCAAATTGTATACACAAATTAAAGATGCGAAACACCATGGGCGTAAAGTGCTCAATGAGTTTGTTGCGGCCGGTGCGCCAGAAGAAATTTTATATTTAAGTAAGCCGCATATAGGCACGTTTAAATTGGTTTCTATGGTAGAAAAAATGCGCGAAACCATCGAATCTTTAGGGGGTGAAATCCGATTTGAACAGCGAGTTGATGAAGTTCTAATTAAAAATAAGCAAACACAAGGTGTGCGGCTGGCAAGCGGCGAAGTGTTGGCAAGTCGGCATATTGCCTTTGCAGTTGGGCATAGTGCGCGTGATACTTTTAAAATGATTTTTGATAAAGGCATTTATGTTGAAGCTAAGCCTTTTTCGATTGGCTTTAGAATTGAACACCCGCAATCTTTGATTGATGAATGTCGTTTTGGTGATTATGCCGGAAATGACTTGCTAGGGGCGGCAGATTATAAATTAGTGCATCACTGTAAGAATGGCCGTTCAGTTTATAGTTTTTGCATGTGCCCCGGTGGGACGGTTGTTGCGGCTACTTCTGAAAAAGGCAAAGTAGTCACTAATGGTATGAGCCAATATTCACGTAATGAGCGCAATGCCAATAGTGCGATTGTGGTGGGTATTGATCCTGAAAAAGACTACCCGAATGACCCGTTAGCTGGTTTGGCACTACAAAATAAACTAGAAGAGCAAGCCTTTATATTAGGCGGTGAAGATTACACTGCGCCAGCACAGTTAGTGGGTGATTTTTTAAAAGGGCGTGCAAGTACTCAGTTAGGTAGTGTTGAGCCATCGTATAAGCCAGGAATTAAGTTGGTTGATTTAAGTGAAAGTCTGCCGAAATATGCGGTTGAAGCGTTAAAAGAAGCCATTCCCGCTTTCGATAAAAAAATACGTGGCTTTGCGATGGCAGATGCTTTATTGACCGCAGTAGAAACGCGCACCTCATCGCCTGTGCGCGTAAAACGAGATAATTTCAGCCTAGAAAGCATTAATACGGCAGGCTTTTACCCGGCGGGAGAAGGAGCTGGTTACGCAGGTGGAATACTTTCTGCTGCTGTGGATGGCATTAAAATAGCAGAGGCAATAGCGCTGGATATTCTAAAGAAGAAATGAGCTTGAATTGTATGATGTTTTTATGGTTTGGACTTGATAGGGGGGGATAATTTTAGTATGATATGCGGCTAACTTGAAATCTTAATAAAAGATATAAATATGAAAACATTTAGCGCAAAACCCGCTGAAGTAAAGCGCGATTGGTACGTAATCGACGCTGAAGGCAAGACTTTAGGTCGCCTAGCTACCGAAGTAGCACGACGCCTTCGTGGGAAACATAAGCCAGAATATACGCCACATGTTGATACAGGTGACTATATTATCGTGATTAACGCTGAAAAAATTGGCGTAACAGGCAATAAAGAAAAAGATAAAATGTATTATCACCATACTGGTTATGTTGGTAACTTAAAATCAGTTAGCTTAGGAAAGTTAAGAGAAACTTTTCCTGATCGTATTATTAGTAATGCGGTTAAAGGAATGTTGCCACGTAACCCTTTAGGTCGTGCAATGTTTACTAAGCTAAAAATTTATGCAGGCCCTGAACATGGTCATCAAGCTCAACAACCTAAAGTTTTAGAACTTTAGGCAACTAACAGGTTAATATCATGGCAGAAGCTCAATATTACGGAACAGGACGTCGTAAAAGTGCAATCGCACGTGTTTACGCAGAGTCAGGTACTGGTAAATTCACAGTAAATGGTAAAGCACTTGCTGATTATTTTGGTCGTAAGACTGACGAAATGGTTTCATTACAACCATTAGAATTACTAGAATTAGCAGATAAATTTGATGTAAACGTAACTGTTACAGGCAGCGGTCCTTCAGGACAAGCTGGCGCAATTCGTCACGGCTTAACTCGTGCGTTAATGGTTTACGATGAAACTTTACGTCCTCAACTTAGAAAAGCGGGTTTTGTTACTCGTGATTCACGTGAAGTTGAGCGTAAAAAAGTTGGTTTACACAAAGCGAGAAAACGTCCTCAGTACTCAAAACGTTAATCGCTTATCGATATGCTGTGTTTATAATGAGTTTGCTCATTTTAAATGCAGTCATAATCGATCGCAAAAAAGGGTTGTAATTGAAAAATTGCAGCCCTTTTTTTATGCCATAACTTTATGTTACAACCTTAATTGAGAAAATAAAATGTCTAGTAGTGAATATCAAATGCGCGATAGGGCGGTTGAATCATTAAAAATCCCTCCTCATTCTATTCAAGCAGAACAGTCTGTTTTGGGGGGGTTAATGCTGGACAATGAGCGCTGGGATACGGTGGCAGATAAGGTTGTTGATAGTGATTTTTACCGTAAAGATCATCGGGTTATTTTTCAGGCAATTGCGGATTTAGCGGAAAAACAAGAGCCTTTTGATGTGGTCACTATTTCTGAAGCACTACGGAAAATAGATGAGTTAGAAGAAGCGGGTGGTTTAGCTTATTTAAGTGTTTTGGCCAAAGAAACACCGAGTGCGGCAAATATTGTTTCTTATGCGAACATCGTTAGAGATCGCTCGGTATTAAGGCAGTTGATACACATTGGTACGGATATTTCGGAGTCAGTATTTTTACCCGAAGGTAGGACAACTAGTGATTTATTAGAATCAGCGGAAAAGAATGTTTTTGAAATTGCCGAGCAAAGACAAAAGGGACAGGCAGGTTTTATTTCCATTAAAGATTTGCTGGGAACGGCAGTTGAAAAAATTGAAACACTGTTTGAGCAAGAAGGAAATATCACGGGTGTCAGTACAGGATTTACTGATTTAGATGAGATGACCTCAGGCTTACAGCGCGGTGATTTAGTTATTGTCGCAGGTCGCCCATCAATGGGGAAAACCACGATTGCTATGAATATGGCGGAAAATGCAGCGGTGGGTAGTGGGTTACCAGTTGCTGTTTTTAGTATGGAGATGCCGGGTGATTCTTTAGCGATGCGGATGATGTCTTCATTAGGGCGTATCGACCAAAATAAAGTACGAACAGGAAAATTAGATGATGATGAATGGCCGCGATTAACCTCGGCCATTAATTTATTAGCAGAAACTAAGCTATTTATTGATGATACAGCGGCTTTAACACCCAGTGAAGTGCGTTCAAGAGCGAGGCGATTAACGAGAGATCATGGGCAGTTAGGCTTGATTGTCTTAGATTATTTACAGTTGATGCAATCGCCATCCAGTGGGGAAAGTCGAGTTGCACAAATTTCAGATATTTCTCGTGGCTTAAAAACCTTAGCAAAAGAACTTAATGTGCCAGTTGTGGCTTTATCTCAGCTAAACCGTAATTTAGAGCAGCGCCCTAATAAACGGCCGGTTATGTCGGATTTAAGGGAGTCAGGAAGTATCGAGCAGGATGCCGATGTGATTATGTTTGTCTATCGAGATGAGGTGTATAACGAAGACAGTCCTGATAAAGGAACCGCGGAAATCATTATCGGCAAGCAAAGAAATGGACCGATTGGAACGGCGCGCTTAACTTTCTTAGGAAAATATACACGTTTTGAAAATTGTGCGCATAATCCTTATTCTGAAGGGGATTATGAGTGATCCCTGTTGCTGCATCGGTTGAATTAAGTAGTACAGCATTGCAGCATAATGCGCGAAAAGCACGTGAATATGCACCAAAATCTAAATTAATTGCAGTTATTAAAGCAAATGCTTACGGACATGGTGCGCTCGTTGTTGCACAAATTTTAGCAGCTGAGGTTGATGCATTTGCTGTCGCTCGGCTTGATGAGGCGGTCGCTTTAAGAGATGCGGGTATTAAGCAAAAGATCCTTGTGTTACAAGGGTTTTCGCAAGCAGAGGAGCTGAATGTTTTTCTGCAGCAAAAACTGGATGCGGTGGTGCATTCTGACTATCAAATTGAGCTATTAGAAAACCAGCCAGTAAGCGCAAAACTTTCGGTGTGGCTAAAAATAGACACAGGGATGAATCGCTTAGGAGTTCAGCCTGCGCAATTTAAATCATTATTAGCGCGCTTAAGAGCTGTTGCTCATGATATTAAATTTATGACGCATTTTGCGAATGCAGACAACCGAAATGATGCGAAAACAAAGCAACAAGAAGCGTGTTTTTTGGCGACGATTGGTTCGGAAAGTGGTGCAAGAAGCATTGCCAATTCGGCGGCTATTGTTGCTTGGCCATCTGCACATTTAGACTGGAATCGTGCGGGGTTAATGCTTTATGGCGCGTCACCAATGATCAATGAAAGTGCACAAGCGTTAGGGTTAAAGCCTGTCATGCAGTTTTGTGCGCGTGTGATTGCGCTTAAAGAAATAAAAAAAGGTGTAGCGGTAGGCTATGGTAGTACTTGGGTTGCGCCTAAAGATACACAAATAGCGGTTATTTCTGCAGGTTATGGGGATGGTTATCCTCGACATGCAAAATCAAGTACGCCGGTATTGATTAACCAGCAGCGTGCCTTGTTAATTGGGCGGGTATCAATGGATATGTTAACGGTTGATGTTACTGGGTGTAGTTCAGTGAAAATAGGCGATCAGGCTATTTTATGGGGCGAGGGTTTGCCCATTGATGAAATTGCGGATTGTGCAGATACAATTGCTTATACATTAATGTGCGGTATTACTGCACGAGTGAAAACTTCTATAATCTAGATGGTTTAGCGACTAATCACTAGTAGGCATCTAAAAATAGATGCCTATACTTTAAATAGCTGATGCTGCCCCTATGCTAGAGGCAGCATCGCTTAGTTTTAGCTTTTTGGGCCATTAATATCTTCTGGGTCTCCCTCATACGGTGTTGCGTATTTACATTCTTTTTGTGGGCAGACTTTTTCAGGGCCACGACGTTTTGTGGTTTTTAAAGTTAAGATTGGCCACTCACAGGCAGGGCAAGGCTCTTTGACTGGAACATTCCATAAGGCGTAATCACATTTTGGGTAGTCCGAACAGGAATAAAAAATCTTCCCGTAACGTGATTTACGTTTTAAAATGCTGCCTTTTGTGCATTTAGGGCATTCAACGCCGGTATCTAAAGGTTTCTCTAGTGGCTCAATATGCTTACATTTAGGATAAGAGCTACAGCCAATGAACTTACCATATCGTCCTGCTTTAATAACGAGTTCAGATTCACAGCTAGGACATTTTCTATCGGCAACAATTTCAGGCTCATTTGATTCAGTGCCATCATCATTCAGATTCCGTGTATAAGAGCAAGTAGGGTAATCTGTGCAGCCGATAAACCGACCGTTGCGACCTAAGCGGATAGAAAGTTGTTTGCCACACTCGGGGCATTTTTCATCAATCGCTTCTTGAGTAACATCTTTACGTTGAACAGATTCCTCTTTTTCATGAATCAGCTTAGTGAAAGGTTTCCAGAATGCGCTCATTAATGGAACCCAATCTTTTTCGCCACGAGAAACGGCATCTAAATTATCTTCTAATTTAGCGGTAAAGTTGTAATCGACATACTGAGTAAAGTGGTCGGTTAAAAACTTTGCAACGATACGACCTACATCTGTCGGATAAAAACGTTTTTTATCTAAAGTAACGTATTCACGGTTTTGTAGTGTAGAAATAATAGAGGCATAGGTAGAAGGACGGCCAATGCCATGCTCTTCTAGCGCTTTAACTAAGCTCGCCTCACTATAGCGAGGTGGTGGCTCGGTAAAGTGTTGGTTGGTGACGATAGCATCTAAAGGGATGCTGTCACCTTTTTTCATTGCAGGCAAAAAGGTTTCTTTGTCATCACCTTCTTTACTGTCATCTTGGCCTTCTAAATAGACAGCCATAAAGCCAGGTTTCGCAATAACTGAACCCGTTGCCCGAAATACATTTTTGTCACTACCGCAATTTAAATCGACAGACACGGTGTTGATAGTGGCGTGAATCATTTGGCAGGCGACAGTACGTTTCCAAATCAAATCATAGAGCTTAAGCTGATCGCTAGAAAGGTATTTTTTTAAATCAGCTGGTGTCTGCTGTGCCAAGGTAGGGCGAACTGCTTCATGAGCCTCTTGTGCATTTTTAGATTTTGTTTTAAATGAGCGCGGTTCTTTAGGTACTTGATCAGCACCATATTTTTCACTGATTAAAGCACGAATATTCTCTAGTGCTTCAGCGGCTAAATTAACCGAATCAGTACGCATATAGGTAATTAAACCGCTTGTTTCTCCGCCACCAATGTCTATTCCTTCATAAAGTTGCTGTGCAACCATCATGGTGCGCTTAGTGGTAAAGCCTAATTTACGTGCTGCTTCTTGTTGTAAAGTTGAGGTAATGAAGGGGGGTGATGGGTTGCGTTTTCGTTGTTTCTTTTCTAGGTTAGCAACTTCTAAGTGACCATTAGCAGCTTTTTCTAGTTCGGCTTGTGTGGCAACGGCTTGTTCATCATTAGTGATGCTGAATTGGCTAAGTTTTTCGCCTTTGAAATGTGTTAGTTTAGCTTTAAAAGCTTGTTTTTCTTGTGTTAGTTTTGCAGTGATCGACCAGTATTCTTTGGTTTTAAAGGCTTCAATTTCAAGTTCGCGCTCTACAATCATACGTAATGCAGGGCTTTGTACGCGGCCTGCTGATAAGCCACGGCGAATTTTTTTCCATAATAAAGGTGATAAATTAAAACCAACTAAATAATCTAGCGCACGTCGTGCCTGCTGTGCATCAACTAAATTAGTATCAATTTCACCAGGGTTGGCAATGGCATGAGTCACGGCTTTTTTAGTGATTTCATGAAATACAACACGGCGAACTTCTTTCTTTTTAAGTAATTTTTTATCTTTAAGCATTTCTAGTAAATGCCAAGAAATAGCCTCTCCTTCTCTATCTGGATCGGTCGCGAGATATAAAGTGTCTACGCCTTTTAATGCCTTGGTAATCGCTTGTAAGTGGCGTTGATTTCGATCTTGCACTTGATATTTCATGGCAAAATCGTTTTCAGGGTCAACGGCGCCTTCTTTAGGGATTAAATCACGTAGGTGACCAAAAGATGCAAGAACCTGAAAGTCTTTTCCTAGGTATTTTTCAATTGTTTTTGATTTTGCAGGTGATTCTACAATAATTAAATTTTTGCTCATACGACGTGTGTTTTTGTTTAATTTAAAAGAGCCGAAGCTTCTTGGTAGATAATGTTTTCCATGTGTGCAATGGCAATTTCATCATCGGGTTGGCTTAATAAAACAATTAAAGAAATCCACTTAAGTTCTTCAATAGAAATAAGCGGCTCTTCGATGGCCATCGCTCTGTCGATAACCAGTTCTCGTGTGTTAGGCGTTAAGATGTTTAAACGTTCTAGAAACATTAGAAAATCTCGGCATTCTAAGTCTAATTTTTGAGTTTCTTCAGTACAAAAAATGCGGAAATTTTTTGCTGATTTGAACTCTGATTCTTCTTGTAATGCGAGAGAATCAAGCCAATCAAATGCTTTGTTAATGCAGTTGTTGGTAAAGCCGACTTCTTTCAGTTCGGTTTTTAATTCATCAGAATCTGGGGTGGTTTCAACTTCGCTATTCATATAATTTTCAAATAGGTAAATTAAAACGTCGAAAATATCTTCATTCATTCTGTTATTGTCTTTTGCGGCAATTTAATTAAGAGATGGGTACGAAATAAGTTTAGTCACTGATTTTGTACGTGATCCTAAGTGCTGACTACTTATTACGTTGGTAGCCACCACCGTGAGTAGGACTAATATACCCTTGTAATTCTAATATGAGCAAGTGCGAGCTAATATTATCGACACTTAATTGTGTTGTAAGAACTAGCTGGTCGATTAAAGTGGGTGAAAACTCTATATGATTTAATAGCTTTTGTTGTTCTGTTGATAGTGGGTTTGTTTCAGCTGCCTTCTCCATTTGTTGTGGTAACGGCCTGTCATTAATATGCGGTGCTAGCTCTTCTAAAATATCTTGTGTGGTCTCAACTAGTTTTGCCCCTTGGCGAATTAAAGCATTGCAGCCACGGGCTAAAGGATTGTAGATGGAGCCAGGAATGGCAAAAACCTCTCTATTTTGCTCTAAAGCCATGCGTGCGGTTATGAGGGAGCCGCTTTTTTGGGCAGCTTCTACAACGAGTAAGCCCATACATAAGCCGCTAATAATGCGGTTACGACGTGGAAAGTGATTTGCTTTTGCCAAAGTGCCTGGGGGGAACTCAGAGAGAATCACACCGGTAGCGGCAATGTCGGTGGCTAAGCTTTTATGTGCGGCGGGGTAAACGCGATCTAAGCCGGTGCCTGTGACGGCAATGGTTGCCCCTTGTGCACTCAGTGCGCCTTTATGGCTGGCGGCATCGATGCCTAGTGCTAGTCCGCTGGTAATAGTAAACCCTGAATTTGCTAAGCTTTCAGCGAATTCATAAGCGATTTGTAGGCCAGATTGCGAGGGGTTGCGGCTACCGACAATGGCGATTTGTGGGAAGTGAATTAAATCGATATCGCCACGAGCAAATAGAATAGGAGGAGGGTCGGCTATTTCTTTTAATTGCTGAGGGTAGTTTGCATCACTGTACAGAATAGCGTGATTATTTTCTTGTGCTAGCCAAACTAAATCAGCCTTAATCAAATCCCATTGTGGGTTTTTAAGGGCATCGACTATTTTATTTTTTAGGCCTAGTTGGAGTAATGTTTCACGCGGGGTTGAGAATAATACCTCAGGTGTGTAATGGGCGAGGCATTTTAAAAAAGTTCTGCTACCCACGCCTGGAGTGCGCAAAAGCATCAGCCAATGCTTTTGCTCCACTAGTTGAGAGTGATTATTCAGGAGTATTTGCCTTATCTAATAAGCGAATATTTTTTGTAGCATGCATAATTAAGGCGTAACTAACGCGATCAAAGGTACGAAAGACAAGGACAGAGCCGGATTTACTATCAGGCAGTTTCACTAGTTCATACCCTGTTTTGTTATAAGGGTCTCTGATTAACTTGCCCTCTTGGATGATGTCAAGTATATGTCCTGTTTTAAGTCCATCTTTTGCGCCTTTGCTTAAGACAACGACATCAAACTGCCCGATTTCTTGGGATTCTGTCTTGCTTGCAATAATCGTGGTTTTTATTTTTTCTTTAGGGGCAATAGGGTAAAAGTTAAAGTTAAACTCAGTTTCTTCGGCAGGCATTAAATGGTCACCTAAGCGAACTTCACGTAGAGCGCGAGTGGTGCTTAAGGTTGCAGGGTCGCCAAGAGAAATAATGCTATTGTCAGCAATATGTATCGCTTGGTAGCCTAGTATTTCATCTGTATCAGGGTCTTTATAGGTTTCGCCAACACGGTAAGTTGTGTAGCGCATAAACTCTCTTTTTAATATTGAGCGCACATAAATATTAGCATCAGTACCGGCGATGATATGTTCGTCAGCAAAGGCAACAATATAGGGTGCGTTATTTAGCTCGTCTTCGTTTAAAACTTTTGGGGAGATTAAAAAAGGGCGAATCACATCCATTGGAATCATAGCAATGGCTTGGGGTTCGTGATCTTCGTAGCGAATTCTCGGCTGCAAACGATCTTCTGAATTAACACAAAGCATAGGTTGGTTATTAATAAAGCAAAGGGTAATGATGTCGCCTGGATAAATGAGATGAGGGTTTTTGATTTGGCTGTTATGACGCCAGACTTTTGGCCATTCCCAAGGATTTTCTAAAAATCTAGCCGAGATATCCCAAAGGGTATCACCCTTAACTACTATATGTTTAGTGGGATGATCGGAGTTGATTTTGACGACATCCGCGGTGCAGATAAAGCTAAACATGAAGAAAAAAATTAATCCAACTAAGGTGCGCATGATCATATTCCCTTTGATAAAAAGATGATATTTTGTTCGATTATAATGAATGAAGATGAGAAATTATGCAAAAAAATAAAAATTTTGAGAAAAATTGTAGAGAAATCTAATTTTCCGTATTTCAAGATAGGAGTAGATGAAGGTACAATGGAAGGTTATTGAATATTTAGAAACTTTAACAAGGAAAGCTAAGTGATAGAAAAAACAATTAGGATTGCAACGAGGCAAAGCCCATTAGCTTTATGGCAGGCTGAATATGTTGCTGCACGGCTTGAGCAGGCGCACCCTGGAATTAAAACTGAATTGGTTAAAATGGTGACCAAAGGCGATAAAATTTTAGATGCACCTTTAGCGAAAATTGGTGGTAAAGGTTTGTTTGTTAAGGAGCTAGAACAGGGAATGCTAGATGGTGAGGCTGATATTGCAGTGCATTCAATGAAAGATGTTCCTGTCGAATTCCCAGAAGGCTTACATTTAGCCATTATTCTGCCTCGTGAAGACCCTAGAGATGCTTTTGTTTCTAATCATTATAAAAGCTTAGAGGATTTACCGGAGCATGCAAAAATTGGTACCTCTAGTTTGCGTAGACAATGCCAAATTGCTGAGCGATTTCCGAACGCTGAAATTTTATCTTTACGCGGTAATGTTAATACTCGGCTTTCTAAGCTTGATGCGGGTGATTATGATGCCATTATTTTAGCGGCAGCGGGCCTAAAGCGTTTAGGTTTTACCGATAGAATTACCCAAACTTTAGATAGTACTGTTAGTTTACCGGCTATTGGGCAAGGTGCTGTAGGTATTGAGTGTCGTAGCGATGATGCAGAGGTTAATGCGTTATTAGCGCCTTTGGCAGATGCCGAAAGCACGATACGTGTAAGTGCAGAACGAGCAATGAATGAGCGATTGAATGGCGGTTGCCAAGTGCCTATTGCAGGGTTTTCTGAAATCAAAGAAGGCCAGCTATTTATGCGTGGCTTGGTAGGGGAGCCTGATGGCAGTGTCATTTATCGTGCAGAAAAAACCGGCGCGATTGAAGATGCAGAAAAAATTGGGCTAGCGATTGCAGATGAGTTGCTCGATAGCGGTGCAGGAAAAGTATTAAGTGCCTTGTACTCTGAATAGATCATTAGCGGGTAAAAAGGTTTTAGTAACACGCTCTAAACATCAGTCGATGGTACTAAATCAATTAATTCAGGAAAATGCTGGAATTAATGTTAATTTACCTGTGATTGAAGTACAAGCAAGCGAAGTATCGGAGAGAGAAAAGCTTTTTATGCAGCAAATAGCGTCTTTTGATCTTGTTTTTTTTATTAGTGTCAATGCGGTAAATTTTGCCCTACAGCTAATTAATGGCAAAATAGAAGAATTGCAAAAAACTCAGCTGATTGCCGTTGGCAAGGCGACTGCGGATGCTTTGGCTAAAAAAGGATTGAACAATGTGTTAAGACCTACGCAAGGGTTTAATTCAGAAGCTATTTTAGCCATGCCAGAATTACAATCTCTGCCTAAAGCACGGTGTTTAATTATAAGAGGCGATGGTGGTCGAGAATTATTAGCAACAAATTTAAGAGCACGGGGAGCCTTAGTTGAGTATGTGGAGGTTTACCAAAAATCATTAGCAACTTCCGATACACAAGAGGTTTGTGAGTATTTGTTAAATGATGAACTAGAAGCGATACTGATTTATAGTGTGGTTGCACTACATAATCTTATTGCCTTATTAGCAGAAGATGGAATTAAAAAGCATTTATTCATCACGCCAATCGTGGTGATTAGTCAGCGAGTTTATTTGGCGGCTAAAAAAGTTGGATTTACACAGATAATTATTGCAGATGAGGCATCAGATGCTGCAATGATTAATGCATTATTGAATGGGGAATCACGTGGCTGAAGCTATTAAAGAGAAAAAAGAAAAACCAGTAAAAGTTAAAAAAGAGCGTAGTGGTGGTGCTTGGTTTGGTTTGGTTATTTTACTGATTGTATTAGGGGTAGCCGGTGTGGGTTATTTGTTATTACAGCAGTTAAGGGATAAGCAGCAAGATTTAGGTGGGGAGATAGGTAAAGAAACCCAGCAAATCATGGAGTTAACTAAGCAGATATCAGGTTATCAAGCTCAGTTAGTGGCAATTCAGAATCAGCTATCAAGCTTAAGTTCTAATGTCGCTAATAAAGAAGATAATTTTGAGCACCGCCTAAATGAAGCGATGAAAATTCAAGATGAGCGTCTTGAGAATACCGCAACAGACGTTAAAGGGGCTATTCGAAAAATTCATCGGCAACTTGGTAAAACAAGAGGTGATTGGTTGGTCTCAGATGCTGAATATTTACTAGGTGTGGCCAATCGTCGATTACATTTAATGGGGGATATTGGTACAACACTCGCCGCATTACAAGCTGCAGACCAAAGGTTGCGTGAAAGTGGTGATACCGCAGCTTTTAAAATTCGTAAGCAAATTGCTAAAGAAATCTCTATTGTTCAGGAAATTAATACAGCGGATACCGTTGGAATTTATTCGGCGATAGAGGCTTTAGAGGAGCAAGTAGATTATTTAAACCTCTTTTTACCTTATTCAGGAAAATTAAAAGAGCAAACAATAGGTAAAAATGCACAAGAATCCAGCGCAGACCTTAATGATGCTCTGGATAATGCGCTGATTGAAATTGAAGGTATTGTTAGTATTCGACGTTTAGATGCGCCAGTGAAATCAATTATTACACCAGAGCATAAGATTTTTATAAAAGAACGACTTAGTAGTAAGTTAATGATCGTTAAACTGGCTTTATTACAGCATGACGATGAGCTTTATCAAGCAAGTATTAAAGATGTGCAGCAGTGGTTGAATGCACATTTTACCAAGGATAAAGTGCAGATTCGTTTTATGCGAGAGTTAGAAAAATTAAGAGCTATTCAAATCCGAAGTAATCTGCCTGATATTAGTTTGTCTTTTAAAATGCTGAAAGATATTGTTAAGTTGAGGTTGGAGGCGGATAAAGCGCTACAAGAAGCGGATAAAGCACCGAAAAATGAAGAGTCGCAGGCTAGCGAATAATAGAGGTAAGTGAAGTGAAAAATATATTATTTTTTTTAGGTACCCTCGTTTTAGCACTGCTTCTAGCATTTGTTACGCATGAGTGGCTGTCGCAATATGATGACCCTGGTTATGTTTTAATTGGTGTTGGGCACTGGGCATTAGAAACCTCATTGATTATTTTCGTTGTTGCATCAATGCTTGGTTTTGTTGTTTTGTATTTTCTTTTCCGTGGCTTAGGTTGGGCTATTCGTTTGCCAAGAAAGATGCGCCATAAAGGCAAGGACGTTAAGTTTAATCGATCTCAAGAAGCATTAATTTCGGGCTTGGTTGATGCCGCTGAAGGAAATTGGGAGCGAGCGGAAAGTACGCTTATTAAGCACGCTTCTCATAGTGGTGCACCACTTATTCATTACTTAACAGCAGCGAGAGCAGCGCACTCCCGAGGCGCACTAGATAAACGAGATGAGTACTTAAAACGCGCAACTAAAGATGCTCCAGGCTCTGAAGTAGCTGTTGGATTAACGCAAGCTGAATTACATCTTTCACAAAAGCAATTTGATCATGCATTGGCAACATTAACGAAGTTACATTCAATGGACTCAACGCATGCCAGTGTGTTGAAAATGCTGCATCAAACTTATCACCACCTTGGGGACTGGTCTGCAATTAAAGCTTTATTGCCGGCATTAAATGAAAATAAAGTATTTATGGAAGCTGAAGTAAAGCTTTTGGAAATTGAGACTTATAGTACTTTACTAAAAGAGGCTGCCGGAAAGTCTGATGCTAAAGGTATTCAGGCGCTTTGGAGTGAAATTCCTGCGCATGTGCAAAACATGCAGGGGCTACCTGCGATTTATTATGCAGCTATGATTGAGGCTGGTGCAGGTGCAAAAATAGAAAGTGATATTGTTGCAGCATTGAATAAAAAATGGGATATGACCTTGCTTGCTCTATTTGGTAGTGTGCAGTCAATTGATTTTCGTGGACAGTTAGAAATTACTGAAAAATGGTTATTAGAATACGGTAATGATCCCGTTTTATTACGAGTCTTAGGTAAAATTGCGATTAAATGTGAATTCTCTGATAAAGCAAAAAAGTATTTAGCTAAAAGTATTAGCTTAGAACCCACTGTTGAAGCCTACCGTGTTTTAGGTAATTTCCTAGCAGAAGAGGGGGATAATGAACGTGCAATGGAGTGTTATAAATTAGGTTTAGAGTTGGCTTCGAGCGAAGTGATTAATCATGCGACAGCAACCCTATAAAACCTAGTTGTTTATGCTTGAAGAGTCTTTTGGGCGAAACCCACCACCATATTGATGGGTTTCGTTAAAAGGCTTTAGCTATTTTAAGTTTTCTGTTACATGCGGCTCAATCAGCTGGTATAGCGCTTGGTGCGTTTTAGGATTTCCTGCAATCAAGTTACCTGATTCTAAATATTGGTCATTAAAGGCCAAGTCAGTTACAACACCACCTGCCTCTTTGACGAGTAGTAATCCGGCTGCAATATCCCATGGTTTAAGGTCAACTTCCCAAAAACCATCTAAACGTCCCATTGCTAAATAAGCTAAATCAATTGCTGCGGAACCTGTGCGGCGAATGCCTGAGGTATTTATGCAAACCGCTTCAAACATATTGAGGTAAGCACCCAAATATTGCTGTTGTTGAGCCTTGAAAGGAAAGCCTGTACCAATTAATGCGCCAGATAAATTCGATTGTTGAGTGACTCGAATACGCTTGCCATTTAAAGCTGCGCCATCGCCACGTGAAGCGGTAAAAAGTTCATCACGTTGTGGGTCAAATACTACAGCAACAATTAAATTATTTTTATGCTTTAAGGCAATTGAAACGGCGTAATGAGGAAAACCATGTAAGAAATTCGTGGTTCCATCGAGTGGATCAATAATCCAAGTATAATCATTGCCTTCATGAGCGCCACTTTCTTCCGCTAAAATGGCATGTTCTGGGTAAGCGGTTTTTAATATTTTAATGATCTCAGCTTCTGCTTGACGATCAACTTCAGTGACAAAATCATGTTGTTCTTTGTTATCAATTTGAATGTGATTAACGTTTTCAGAGGCACGAAGAATGATGTCCCCCGCGCTTCTCGCAGCACGGATAGCGATGGTAAGCATTGGATGCATAGGTAAATTTGTAATGAGCGGTTAGAAATCAATATAGGATAACAAAATTTTTGATAAAATTGATGTTTTTATTTAATAGGGCAGAGCATAGTGCTGGCAAATATTCGGATTGTATTAGTTGAAACCTCTCACCCAGGAAATATAGGTGCGGTGGCCCGTGCCATGAAGAATATGTGTATGACTGAATTGTATTTAGTTCAGCCTAAAATTTTTCCTAGTGCTGAGGCAACATCACGTGCGTCTGGTGCAGATGATTTACTAGCTAATGCAGTGGTATGTGAATCAATACAAGAAGCTGTTGCTGATTGTGAAATTGTGATTGGCGCCAGTGCGCGTACACGAAGTATTTCGGTGCCGGAATTGCTACCAAGAGAGTGTGCAGAAAAAATAGTCGTTGAAGCACAGAATAAAAACATCGCTCTTTTATTTGGTCGTGAAAATTCAGGTTTAAAAAACCATGAGCTTGATTTATGCCAAAGCTTACTTTCTATTCCTTCTAATTCTGAATATAGTTCGTTAAATCTTGCAGCTGCAGTACAGGTTGTTTGTTATGAGCTAATGGTTGCTACCAATATTGACGTGTCGAAACCAAAGGAGCCTGAAAACCCATTGGCGAGTTCAGCACAAATGGAATCTTTTTTTGATCATTTGTATCAAACACTTGATGAAATTGGCTTTTTAAATCCTGAAAAGTCTACATCTATCATGCGCCGCTTAAGGCGGCTATATCATCGCGCTAATTTGGATACCAAAGAGCTAGATATTTTGCGCGGTATTTTAAAGAAATCAACGGCAGTTTTACACAAAAAATTATGATTAAGTTGATTAAAGAGGATATTTCTAGCGTGTTTGCTAGAGACCCAGCAGCGCAATCGTTGTTAGATGTGGTTTTTGTTTACCCGGGGTTTCATGCGATTGTTTTGCACCGATTGAGTCACAATTTATGGGTAAAAGGGGTTAAATTCCCTGCACGGTTAATTGCACATTTGAGCCGCTGGATAACTGGCATAGAAATTCACCCGGGGGCTGTTGTTGGGCGGCGATTTTTTATTGACCATGGAATGGGCGTTGTGATTGGTGAGACGACCATTATTGGTGATGATTGCACTTTATACCATGGTGTTACATTAGGGGGAACGAGTAGTAGCGAAGGAAAGCGACACCCAACACTAGCTAATGGTGTGGTGGTCGGTGCTGGGGCAAAAATATTAGGCCCGATTGAAGTTGGTGAAAATGCTCGAATAGGTTCAAATTCTGTGGTATTAAAGCCTGTATCAGCAGGGGCCACTGTTGTTGGTATTCCTGGTCATGTTGTTAGTGTGAAAAATAATAAGATGACGGATCGTAAAAAAATTGCCGATAAAATGGGCTTTGATGCCTATGGAACAACGGCGGACTCGCCTGATCCAGTTGCTTATGCAATTAACCATATGTTGGACCATATTCAGGTGATGGACCAACAAATGGGTGCTATGAAAAAGGCACTGATTGAAGCGGGAATTGCTTGCAAAGTTGAGGATATTCCTGAGCTTGATGGCTGTGAAATTAACAAAGAGTAAAGTGTGAGAGGGGTTCTAAGTCTTTAAAATAAATGGGTTATTGCTGTGTTGTAATACTTGACTATTTTACTTGGTTAATTTAATATTGTGCCCAATTAACTTAATTTAAAAAAGGAAAATCAATGAGACTTACTACGAAGGGTCGATATGCGGTAACCGCAATGCTTGATTTGGCAATACACAGTGAAATTAAACTGGTTACTTTAACTGAAATAGCAACGCGTCAAACTATTTCTCTTTCTTATTTAGAGCAACTTTTTTCACGTTTACGCCGTGCTGAAATGGTTGTCGGTGTTAGAGGGCCAGGTGGTGGTTATAAGCTAAATCGTGAAGCAACAGAGATTAATGTTTCGGATATTATTTTAGCGGTTGATGAACAGGTAGATTTAACTAACTGTGAGCAAAAAGGGAATTGTCAAGATGGTGAGCCTTGCTTAACACATGATTTGTGGATGGGCTTAAGTGATGTTGTGCGCAATTACTTAGATGGTATTACATTAGGTGATATTTTAGAAAGAGATGCTGTAAAAGTAGTGGTGGCAAGACAAGCTGGTGATCAGCCTGTTAACTTTAAAGGCACAACCGTAGGTATGGCAATAAAATAAATGATCTATTTTGATCACAACGCGACTACAGCCCTTGATGATAGAGTGCTTGAAGAGATGCTGCCTTTTTTGGGGCAGCTGTATGGAAACCCATCAGGGCTTTATCGCTTGGCGCGAATTTCTCGTAGTGCGATAGAAACAGCGAGAGAGCGCATTGCATTATTAATTAATGCCAATCCGGAACATATTATTTTTACCAGTGGCGGAACGGAAGCCAATAATTTAGCATTAAAAAGTGGCTTACTTAAACGCCATTTAATAACATCCAAGATAGAACATCCTTCCATTTTAGAGTCATGCCCTAATCATGTGTCAAATACAACTCGGGTTGGTGTTGACTATAATGGGCTTATTTCTGAGCAAGAAATAGTAGATTCTAGTGATTTTGATTTTGCTTCTTTTATGCTGGTGAATAATGAAACTGGGGTTATTCAGGAGGTAAAAAAAATTGCTCAAATAGTAAAAGAGCGGGGTGTATTAGTACATACGGATGCAGTGCAGGCCTTAGGTAAAATAAAGATTGATATGCAAGATTTGGGTGTTGATTTAATGTCCATTTCTAGTCATAAAATTTACGGTCCTAAAGGCTGTGGCGCACTAATCAGCAATCAGAGTGGGCTTATGAATGCACTTATGACTGGGGGCGGGCAGGAAAAAGACCTTAGAGCAGGAACAGAGAATGTTGCCGCTATTGTTGGCTTTGGTAAAGCCGCAGAACTTGCGAGGCTGGAGTTAGAAGAAAGGCAAGCCCATAGCCTTAAATTAAGAAATTATTTAGAACAACAATTGCAGGGTATTCATGCAATCAAAATATTTTCAGGACAGGCTCAGAGAATATCAAATACAGTACAAATAGGCATACAAGGTTGTGTTGGAGAAATGCTTTTAATGCAACTAGATCAGCAAAATATTGCGGTTTCTAGTGGTTCAGCATGCGCGAGTAATGAAGAGGCAAGTAGTTATGTCTTGGCCGCAATGGCTATAGAGCCACAGTTAGCGCAATCAGCAATACGAGTTAGTTTAGGAAAAAATAACACATTAGAAGAAATCGATATTTTTGTGCAAAAATTAAAACAAATTATCGCAACAAACAGGTAATTATTATGGCAGTTGAATTAACAGAAAGTGCAGCAAAGCAAATTAAAAAACAACTGGATAACCGAGGTGAAGGTTTAGGCTTGAAATTAGGTGTAAAAAAATCAGGTTGTTCTGGTTTTGCTTATACGATTGCCTATGCAGATAAGCTAGAAGAGGGTGATAAGGTGTATGAAACCTTTGGTGTGAATGTGGTAGTTGCCAATGAAAATATAGAAACACTGAATGGACTAGTACTAGACTTTGCCAAAGAGGGGATTAACGAAGCTTTTAAATTTAATAATCCTAATGTGAAAGGAACTTGCGGATGTGGTGAAAGTTTTTCTGTGTAAGTAGCGCAAAGATAAACGGAGAGATAAATGGAATTTTCAATGTGGGAAAATATATTTGTAGGTTTAATGGCTGTTGGTTTGATTTTTTGGATGCGCCCAGGGATAAAGGCTTCAATGGAGCGTAGTAAAACTGCGGAGTCAGATTGGCCGGGTTTTTTATTGCCGGCTGCAGCGGTTATTATATTTGTTGTTTTTTTAATTTCGATGGTTTGAGATGTCAGAGTTTATAGAAGAAGATTGGGAAGAAGAAACGTGGGCGATTCGCCCGAACAAATCACAGCTTAAACGCGATATTGCTGAAATAAGCAGTCTAAGCGAAGAGATTAGTCAGTTAACAGCGGCTCAGATAGAGAAGTTTTCTCTACCGGATGCCGTTGTTGTTGCGCTAGAGGCGGCTGCAAAAATGCCCGCAAAAAGTGCGCGTAAACGACAAATGAAATACGTCACCTCGTTAATGCGTAATGAAGACCTAGATGCTATTCAAGAAACGTTAGATAAAATGAAGGCGAAAAGTGCGCATGCTGCACGTGAGCTGCACCAAGCAGAGCGCTGGCGTGATCGTCTATTATCTGAAGATACACAAGCATTAACAGATTTATTGAATCAATTTCCATCAGCAGAAGCGCAGCAAGTGCGTCAGCTTATGCGTAATGCAAAAAAAGAAGCTTCACTTAGTAAACCACCTAAAAATTCGCGTTTGTTGTTTCGTTATTTACGCGAGTTAATTGAAGCAACCCCCGAACATTAAACTAACTTTCCTGTAACTTCTCATTATCAACGGGCACTGGAACGCAGGTCTTTAGCCTGCCGCTGAATCAATGCAGGCTAAAGGCCTGCGTTCCATTTATTCAGGAGTTCGATCCTGTGGATAATGAGAAGTTACACTTTCCTCCTTTAATATACTGATATTAATGAAACTAATACGTTATATAAGCATTTTTTCTTTTATTCTTTTGTCATTTTCCGTGCAGGCAGAAGAGGATAGTAACTACAAAACAATTGCTGATGTTTTTATTAGTGCGGCAAAAGTTAACCAAAAGATATCGGCACTTGGGATTGATAGTGAAGATACTGATAAAGCAAAGCAGGAGCTGGCGCTTAAAGAGCTAATCAAGGAAAGAAACCAATACTTTCAAACGCTACTTTTAATGATCCGTGGTTCTTTGATTAGTTTTGATATTAAAGCATTGCATAAAAAAGAGTTGCGATTTTTACATTCTAAAATAAATATCAATCGTTCAAGAGGGAACTTATTTGCAGTTAAAAGAGATAAATATTTGGTTGAGCAATATTTAGCGAAAAAGGAGCTGGCAAATTATGTTCAATACTTAGCTAGTGCGGGACGCTATTATGCAACGGAAGAAGCGGTTTTAACTGAATCGAATAAACGTCTAAAAAAAGCAGTACAAAAAAATAAAGAAGTAAACAAGCCAGGCAATGGTGAGGGTGCTATTTATGATGCGACGGTTAAAAATTATCAGCACTTATTACAAACTTATACGATATCAATTGATTTTATTCAATTTGTTTTAGATAACCCGGAAGATATTGTTGTCACCAGCTTTTTACAGCGGATTTCAATTATTTCTGCTATCTCTTATATTAATAGTATTGATGCTCTTAAGCCTGCCAACCATGCAATTTCCCCTTTAAAACTTGATATGGGAGGGGTGTTGGTTGCGTTATGCATATTTTTACTAACCATGATTGCCTTTCCTGTCATATCAAGAGTAACGCATTATTTAGTTGAAAAGTTTATTTTAAATGACGATAAAGTAGAGCACATTGAGATTGTTTTATTATCAATTCGGAAGCCTATTTTATATTGGGTTACTTTTTTTGGCTTAGACCTTGCTATTGCAACCTTAATGTATAAAACAACCTATAAAGTTTCTATAGAGCAGTTTAGTTACTTTATTTATAGCGTGCTGTATGTCTATCTACTATTTAATTTAATTGAAAGTGTGGCAACAGTCCGGCTAGAAGCTGCTGATAAAAGGAATAAAGAGTATAGCAAGGAGTTATTACTGTTAACGGTTAAGGTGTTAAAAACAATCGTTATTTTGGTTGCATTAACCTTTATCTTAAGTCACATGGGTATTAATGTGACAGCCATTATCTCTACTCTAGGAATAGGGGGCTTCGCTTTTGCAATGGCCGCTAAGGACAGTCTTTCTAACTTCTTTGGTGGTTTAAATATTATGATCGACCGTATTTTTAAAATGGGTGATTGGATTAAGGTTGGTGGTGCAGAAGGTACGGTTGTAGAAATTGGCTTGCGTAGTACTACTATAAGAACTTTTGATAATGCCTTGATTACTATGCCTAATTCTTTAGTCTCGACAGCCAGTGTTCTCAACTGGAACCGCCGTGCAGTGGGGCGAAGAATAAAAATGCATGTCGGTGTGACTTATGAAAGTAATATGCAAGATATTAAAAATGCGGTTAGTGATATTAAAGCTATGTTGGCAGAGCACCCGGAAATTGCCAACCCTAGGGAAAAGCAACAAAAGGGAGTGCTGAGGAAAAAGAATAGATATTTATCTCATGCAGATCAGCAAGGGATTAAATCCAACCAGCTAGTATTTTTAGATCGCTATGGTGATTTTTCTATTGATATTTTAGTTTACTGTTTTTCTAAAACGGTTGATTGGACTGGTTGGTTAGAGGTCAAAGAAGATGTGATGTTTCAGATTGCTGAGATTTTAGAGCAAAATAATTTATCTTTTGCTTACCCAACTCATGTGCAAATTAATAGAGATGAGGAGGCGGGGCAGGCAATGAATAATCAGGTGTTACAAGGTGAGTATTAAATATACCTCTCACATGCTATAAAAGATAGATACGGCGTGCCTTTTATAGCATGCTTATTGGTGATAACTGGCACGAAAAAACAGTTAGTATTTCTCGCTATCTTGTTTGAAAGTGCCTATATCAGTCATTAAATCAGCTAAAGAGAAGTCATTTTTATTGAATTGCTTACCTAAGGCGTAACTACGAAATACACGGGCTTTAGTCACAAATAGTTCTTGATATAGTGTTAATAGTGCTTGCTTATTAATGCTTTTTATTGCTTCAGCAATCTTTTTCTTAGTATCAAAATTGGCGTTTTCACGATCAATTTCTAGCCAATTTCTATGGCTTAATTTTTGTAGGCTCTTATCTTTTTCTAATAAGCGGGTGATTAAGCCTGCTTTGTAATTGTTAAATTCTGTTTCGGGCATCTGGCTCAGTTGCTCTTGATAATCAAGAATAAAAGCGCGTATGCGGGCTTCAATCTCGACAGCAGAAATAACGGGTGACTGCAGGATAAAGATAATCCCGGGTGAATCTTTCATAGGTAGTGAAGCAGCCCCTATGTTATACCCCAGTTGTTGGCGGGTACGTAAATCTGCAAAAAATGCCGATGAGAGTATACGGCCTAATAGCTGACTTTCCGCTTGGGACATGATGCTATTATCTTTAGCCTGAAAATATAAAGCCAAGGTCGCATCGTTATTATCAATATTTAATTTCCGTGCCACTAAGGTATTAATGGGGAGTTTAATTGTTTGTGCGGCAGGAATAGTTAAGGCTTCTTTAGCAACAGGAAGTTGTTGTTTAATTCTTTGGGCTAGGGCTAGGGCTTCATCTTTGGATGTATTGCCTTGTACAAGCAGAGTGAGGCGTAGGTTTTGTAAGAACTGTTCTGAGAAATGCGTTAAGTCAGAAAGCGTTAAAGGCACTAGTGCCTCTAGTTTTTGTTCGTTGGTCCAGCGACGCTCGACTAAACTGCGTTTTAATTCGGCAAGCACTTGATGAAACGGCTGCTGCTTTTTTGCATTATGTAAATCTTGCTGAAATTTATTTTTCAAAATATCAAAACGCTGTTGATCCATTTCTGGTTGCTTGAGGGCAGCAATAATACGGTCTAATAAAACGGCTTGTTTTTGTGAGTAGCCAGATAATTGGATGCTTAAACCGCGCTCTGTGGTGTAAATAGAATAATTTAAGCCAGCCAAGTTCGCAGGGTAAGCGTAGCTATTTAGCTGCTTTTTAATCATACCGGTTAACAAGGCGCTTAATAGCGACTCTTTAGGTGATTGGTTCGCTTCTGGGTTATGTAAAGCAAGGTAAAGACTGCTACGCGGTGCTTTGAACTGGGTGTCTAATTGATGCCAGAGGGCTAAATTATGCGATTCTTTAATTAATAATGGTTTTGATTGTGCGTTGCTTTCTGTGTGTAAACTTAGTTTGTTGGGTATAAAAGGGTTAGTGCTGGGTAAAGCAAGCGCCGCGTTAATGTCAGAGTTACTCCAGCGACTGAGCTGCTCTGCCGTTAGCGCTTTAATGGAATAATCAACATGATAGTTCTTTTCGGTTTTATCTGTTTTAAGCTGCTGTGCATGTAAAGAAATTAATACGCGCTCAGGACTTAAATGTTGTAGAAGCTTTGTGCTCAGTTCAGGTTTAAATTGCTTCATTACAATATTGCCACGTAGTACATCCTGAGTGGGGTAGTAATGCATATTTCGTGCTAGGTCGGTGACAGTGTGGCTAGCGCTGCGCTTTTCTTGGTAGCGAAAGCGCAAATCAGCCATTTGTTGCTGCTCTTTAAAGAGCCATTTTTGCACGCCTTCTTTTTGCATTAAACGAATATATTGAAAGACAATATCAATAATAGCATCGGCATGATTCAGGCCTTCTTGGGTTAGATTAATGCCTAAATACAAGCTCGATTCATGCTGGTTATGGCTAAACCCTGTCGATGCGCTCATTTCATCTGCCCAACCTTTTGCTTTTAATAAAGCTAGTACGCTGCCTTTACCTTCATGACCCAGTAAAGACTGGAAGTAAGCGCTTGGCTTAGCAAGGTAGTGTGATTGAGTTTCAGGTAATGGAAATAAAAGGGCTAATTCGCGTTTGGCTTGTAGGGATTCAATATTAATCCATTTAGCCATTTCGTTTTTGCTGATTAATGGCTCAGTAAAGGCCGCTTTTTTCGCGTGTGTATTAGGGATTGCTGAGAATTTTTCATTGACCCATTTTTTAAGGGTAGGCAGTGGTTCGTTGCCTAAAACGACTAAGCGCATTTTATTAGCAGAATAGTGTGTTTTATAAAAGCTTAATAAATCATCGCGAACAGCTTGATTTTTTCTATCAGCTAGTGTCTCTAAGCTACCGACGCTAAATTTTGCATAAGGACTTTTGGGGTTGAAAGCTTGTTGCATTGCGGCATAAAAACGGCGGCTATCAGTTTTGATTTTCCCTAAATACTCAGAGTGAACTGCGTTTTTCTCGCGCTCTACAAATTCAGGATTAAATAAGGGGGCAATAAAGAATTGGCTAAAGCGATCAAGCATTGGCTCTAGTGATTTATTTTCAATATCAAAAAAATAATTAGTATGCTCTTTAGCTGTGTAAGCATTACGAGAACCGCCATGTTGTGCGATAAAATTCATGTACTCATTAGGATCTGGGTATTTTTCAGTGCCTAAAAACAGCATGTGTTCTAAAAAGTGCGCGAGCCCAGCCCTTTCTTCTGGGTCACTTGCGCTACCCACAAAAACATCTAGTGAGGCAGCGGCTTTATCTTCATCAGGGTCAGAAATAATTAACACTTCTAGTTGGTTCTCTAAAGTGAATGATTCATAGAGGCGTGTGTCATTTTCGCTTTGGATAATAGTATTGTTTGTCATAAATGCAGGCGTAAAAGAGCAGGCGCTTAGAGCAAAAGCAGTGAAAATAAGAGTACTTAAGCTTAGGATGTTTTTAAGAGTTGATTGCATAATTTATAGAAGAGTAACGCGGCTAAAACCGCCATTTTGAGTACGTAAATTAGTGACTTGGCCTTGGTAGATTCTTGCGCTAAGCGCTAAAATTTCATTTCGATAAGTAAAAAGGCGGAAATCAGTTTTAAATTTTTCAGCATCGGGGTTAAGTGTGATTGAGGGTTTAATATGTTCTTGTACTAAGGTCTCTTGCGCATTGAAGCTAGTAAACTTGCTTTTGGTTAGTTTAGCGCCAATATAAACACCTCGGCTAGCATAGCTATTAAGCGGTTTAAAAACCCATTTTTTGCGCTGATGCCACAAATCATCAGAGTTAAAATGATTGAGCAAGTAAGTTTTTGGTAGCGCCTTATGTAGTCGCGAAGCTATCTTTTTAGGTAGCTGAGCTTCTAGTGATTCAGCTTGATACCAATTGGCCATGCGTTGCTTGTCAGCGAGTAATCCATAAATGCGTGGATTTGGCGTGATGCAGGTGGTTTGGTTTTTCCAAGCAGTATGAACTACCTGCATCTCAGGGGTGCTGAAATAAAAATCGCAATGCCGGTTGTAGATTAAGTCAATGCGTTGGCCTTTAAAATACAGATGTGCCTTTTTTTCTACCAGTTCGCGCGGGTCAATAATAAGGCACTGTATTCCTGCTGCTTTAAATAACTGGGCAAAAATCTGCATTTCAGGGTAGAGAAATTGCTGCTCAGGGTCTTGATCAATAATAGCAAGTAGTTTAGGTGTTGCGTTGTTATTTTTATGAAATAAGCGATACTCAGCTAAAAAGGTAGCTAATAAGCGCTGAGCGAGTTTGCTTGAAAATTGCTTGATACCTGGGTGAGTGCTCTGGTCAGCAAACCATAACCCACCGGCATTGGTATTAACCTCAATTAGTTTAGCTTGGTTATCTTCCGTTATATGGAAGTCATAACCCATCAAAACAGAATAGTGTGAGTGGTTAAAATGTGCAACAGGCAACAGATTGTTAAGTGTGCTTGGGTAGTTTGGCTGCTCGCAAAGTAATTGTAAGTCACGCACAAGGTGAATCATTTGTTTTAAAGCGGTGCGTGATAAAGTTGTAGAAAAAGGGCTAATACCGTGTCTTGATGTCTCCATATTAGGTTATTCTTACATGGAAATTAAAAAAATTAAATAAGTGATTTAATTATGGAGTTCGGTTTTATAGAGGCTTACTTGGTAAACTGTTTTTTCTATTGGGATAAAGCTTAAATGTTATATAATAATGAGGAATTTTTTAAGCGATATTAGACGGAAGTTATGACAGAATCAGAGCAAAAAAAAGCTAAGCCACGTAGTCGTGGTATTTATTTATTACCTAATTTATTTACTACTGCGGCATTATTTTCTGGGTTTTATGCGATTACGTCGGCAATTGATGGGCAGTTTGAAACAGCCGCAATGCTTATTTTTGTATCTCTAGTACTGGATGGTCTTGATGGACGTGTCGCTCGATTAACTAATACACAAAGTGATTTTGGCGCTGAATATGACAGTATGGCTGATATGATTTCCTTTGGCGCTGCGCCTGCAACGGTTATGTATTTATGGTCTTTAGAGTCTTTAGGGCAAGCAGGTTTAGTCGGTGCTTTTGTTCATTTAGCGGGTGGTGCGTTGCGTTTAGCACGCTTTAATACGCAGTTAGGCATAGAAGATAAACGCTATTTTCAAGGCTTACCTAGTCCTGCAGCCGCAGCAATTTTAGCTGGTTTGGTATGGGTGAGTGAGAAGTATGCTTATGGTGCAGAAGACTTTTCGTGGGCTATTCTAACGGTTACTTCATTAACAGGGTTATTAATGGTTAGTAATTTTCGTTATTACAGTTTTAAAGAGATTAACTTGCACGGAAAAGTTCCCTTTGTCGTAATGATAGGTATTATGCTGGGAATTGCAGTGACTTTATCAAACCCAGCGACAGTTTTATGTTTATTCTTTTTTGGTTACGCACTATCAGGCCCGATTGTGACCGTGATTTTATTGCGTAAAAAAAGAAGGTCTCGAATTAGCTAAATACAGCTAATTATTCATCCTAGTTAAGTTAATGAATCGTTAGTTAACTAGGTTTTTAAGAACAGCCAAATAAATGGCTACACTGCTCAATGAGTAGGATACTTATGAAAGATAAATTAATCATTTTTGATACAACTTTGCGTGATGGTGAGCAAAGTCCTGGTGCGTCAATGACGGCCGATGAAAAAGTACGCATTGCTCGTGCGCTAGAGCGCATGAAGGTCGATGTCATTGAAGCAGGTTTTCCTGCGGCAAGTGAAGGCGATTTTCTTGCGGTACAGTCGGTTGCAGAAGCGGTGAAAGGTAGCACGGTTTGTGGCCTTTCGCGTGCATTAGATAGAGATATTGATCGAGCAGGGGAGGCGCTAAAATTAGCTGAACGCTCAAGGATTCATACCTTTATCGCAACGTCGCCGATACATATGGAAATGAAGTTACGTATGTCGCCTGATCAGGTGGTTGAATATGCTGTCAGAGCCGTTAAGCGTGCACGTCAATTTACTGATGATGTAGAGTTTTCTGCTGAAGATGCAGGGCGTTCTGATGAAGACTTTTTATGTCGTATTTTAGAAGCGGTGATTGATGCCGGTGCAACCACGTTAAATATTCCTGATACTGTCGGCTACAGTATTCCAGCACAGTTTGGTTCAACGATTGGCAATTTAATACAACGTATTCCAAACTCAGATAAAGCTATTTTTTCGGTGCATTGTCATAATGATTTAGGCTTAGCCGTTGCTAATTCGCTTTCCGCTGTTATGCAAGGCGCAAGACAGGTCGAATGTACTATTAATGGCTTAGGGGAGCGCGCAGGTAACGCTTCTTTAGAAGAAGTCGTAATGGCAATAAAAACACGCCAAGATGCTTTTAGTTGTACGACGGGTTTAGATACGCGAGAAATATTGACCTGTTCTAAATTAGTCTCAAGTATTACGGGTTTTCCAGTACAACCGAATAAAGCGATTGTTGGCGCGAATGCGTTTGCACATGAATCTGGTATTCATCAGGATGGTGTATTAAAAAATCGTGAAACCTATGAGATTATGCGTGCTGAAGATGTCGGTTGGTCAGCTAACCGTATGGTTTTAGGTAAGCATTCTGGGCGTAGTGCTTTTAAAAGTCGAATGACTGAATTAGGTTTTGAGTTTAATAGTGAATCAGAATTAAATGATGCTTTTTTCCGTTTTAAGCAATTAGCGGATAAAAAACATGAAATTTTTGATGAAGATTTACAAGCTTTAATTACCGAAGTTAATACCGATACAGAAGAAGAACACTTTAAATTGATTGCTTTAAAGGTTTGCTCTGAAACAGGTGAGAAGCCGGAAGCTGTTGTGACAGTTAAGGTTGGAACGCAAGAATTTACAGGTACTGCAGAAGGTAGTGGTGTGGTTGATGCGAGTTTAAAGGCGATTGAATCGGTCACAAAAGTTGCTGCAAATTTAGAACTGTATTCTGTGAATAATATTAATAGTGGTACGGATGCGCAAGGGGATGTTACCGTGCGTTTAGAAAAAGCGGGCCGTGTAGTAAATGGCTTAGGTGCTGATACTGATATTGTGATTGCTTCTGCAAAAGCCTATTTAAATGCACTGAATAAATTAGAAGACAAAGGGGTGAAGAAGCACCCTCAAGTCTAATTTTTATTTGATTAAGTATTATTTCAGGCTGTCGATAGATATTGTAATTTATGAATAACTCAATACGTTTACAATATTTATCGGCTATGGATATTGATGTTTGGGTGCCTAGGAACGCTGAATATATTGAACAAGTAGCCACAGAAATTATCGAGCCTTTAGATGATTCTTGGGCAGCGCTAAATGCAGAAATAAAAATTTGTGAGCAGTGTGAACTGTGCCAAGCACGGCAGCAGGCCGTTTGTGGAACAGGCGATCAACAGGCAGACTTTTTATGGGTAACGGATGCACCTAGTTTACAAGACGAACAGCAGGGTGCGGCATTCTCGGATCAATCTGCAGAATTATTTGGCGAAATGTTGCGTGCGATGCAATTTGACCGTAAAGCTATTTTTACCACGCATAGCGTAAAATGTCGGCCTGCTAATGACAACCACCCTAATGCTTTGGAGCTTGCAACGTGTCAGGTATTTTTAGAGCGTGAGATTGCCCTGTTAAAACCGAAAATGATTTTTGCAGTTGGGCGCATTGCTGCGCAACAGTTGCTACAGAGTAAATTAACCATGACTGAGTTAAGGCAGGGGGGGCATGAATATAAAAATATTCCCGTTGTGGTGATTTACCACCCAGCCTATTTATTACGGAAATTATCAGAAAAAGCTGTCATGTGGCAGGATCTGCAACGAGCCTTGACCATGTTAAATGAATAAGTCATAACAAAGGCTGTTAGGGCCTTATGTTTTAAAAGAAGGAATAAACTTATGTGTGGAATTGTTGGTGGTATTGCTGAGCGGAATGTAGTGCCAATTTTACTGGAAGGGCTAAGACGCTTAGAGTACAGAGGATATGACTCTTCAGGGATTGCTGCGATCAATGCACAAATGGATCTGAATAGAGTGCGCTCTATTGGGAAAATTAAAAACTTAGAAGAAAAAATCGCCCAAAGTTGTGCAGATTTAACGGGTTGCTGTGCTATCGGGCATACGCGTTGGGCGACACATGGTGTGCCGTCAGAGAGTAATGCGCATCCGCACATGAGTAACGATCAAGTGACTTTGGTGCATAACGGCATTATTGAAAATTACCAAGCGCTAAAAGTTAAGCAAGAAGCCTTAAATTACCGCTTTGAATCAGAAACCGATACCGAGGTCATTGGGCATGCGGTACATTATTATTATCAACAGACTGATGACCTTTATGATGCGGTTAAGCAAGCGACGATGGAGTTTGAAGGAGCTTATGCGATTGGTGTTATTTGTAAGGATGAGCCTAATTTATTAGTGGCAGCAAGAAAAGGCAGTCCGTTAGTAATTGGTCTTGGGGTGGGGGAGAATTTTATTGCCTCAGATGTTTCGGCTTTATTACCTGTCACGCAAAGGTTTATCTTTTTAGAGGAGGGTGATATTGCAAAAATTAAGCGCGATAAAATTGAGATATTTGATGCGGACGGCAATGCTGTTGAGCGTGCGATTAAACAGTCGGAGTTATCCTCATTAGCGGTTGAGCTGGGCGAGCATAAACATTATATGCATAAAGAGATTTATGAGCAGCCAGAAGCAGTTATTGCTACCTTAGAAGGTAGAATTACACAGGAGGAAGTGGTTCTTTCAGCATTTGGTGTGAATGCTGAGGAAATTTTCCAAAGCATTCAACAAGTGCAAATTATTGCTTGTGGAACAAGCTATCATGCTGGGTTACTTGCTAAATATTGGTTCGAAGATATTTTACAGATACCTTGTCAGGTTGAGGTGGCTAGTGAATTTCGTTATCGCAACCCTGTTGTTCAAAATAATAGTTTATTTGTCACCATTAGCCAGTCAGGCGAAACGGCGGATACTTTAGCTGCATTACAACAAATAAATCAGCTAAAACAATCCATGAATATTGTTACGTTGAGTATTTGTAATGTTGCTGAGTCTAGTTTAACAAGAGAATCAGATTTAACTTATCTGACTCATGCAGGACCTGAGATAGGTGTTGCATCAACAAAGGCGTTTACAACACAACTGGTTGTCTTGGCTTTATTAATGACAGCGCTGGGACGAGTGCAAAAGCGCATGGAAGCTGCACAAGAAAAGCGCATTGTGAAGGGATTACAGAAACTACCTCAGCTAATTAATGCTGCGCTTGGTCATGAAGCAACCATAGAAAAAATGGCTGAACTTTTTGCAGATAAGCAGCATGCATTATTTTTAGGGCGTGGAGTAATGTACCCGATTGCTATGGAGGGAGCATTAAAGCTAAAAGAAATTAGTTATATCCATGCGGAGGCATATCCTGCAGGTGAGTTGAAGCATGGCCCTTTGGCTTTAATTGATGAAAATATGCCCGTTATTGCTGTTGCACCACTGGATGATTTATTGGAAAAATTAAAATCAAATATTCAAGAAGTCAAAGCTCGTGGGGGGCAGATGATCGTTTTCGAAGATGAACAGTCAGATGTCGGTTCAGGTGATGGTTTTGATGTATTAAAAGTAACTAGAAATGTGGGGCGAATTACTGCACCGATTACTTTTAATATCGCATTACAATTATTAAGCTACCATGTTGCTCTTATTAAAGGAACAGATGTTGATCAGCCGAGAAATCTTGCAAAATCAGTGACAGTAGAATAATAAAAGTTCTGGTTATATGTAAAAATAAAGTATTGCAGGGAGTTGGTGCAAGGGCTGCTCTAATGTGATTAACTTTTTTAGATCACAGTAAAAAGGATATTTATTTTTACTTGTTAACAAATACAAAGATGAAAATTTAATTATTTGGGGTGGGTTCCACTAAGGTAGCCCTCCTTAGGGTGGAGAGCCAGAAGTAGAGCAATATGAATAAAAGAACAATACAAGTACTGAACTTTATAAAACAAACGATTGAGAAGAAGCTGGAAAATATTGCGGATAAAAAAGGTAATGTGCGTTTAAGTAGCTGGAAGGTGAAACTATATATTCCTGAACAAATAGAAAAATTTCTATTGTGTCAATATGATCATACTTTTCAATTTGTATTGATGGGTAAGGTAAAAGACGAGGTCTTAATAGAGATTTTTGATGACCTGAAAAAATGCTTAGTAGAAGAAGATAAAGTTAACGAGTTATTAATTTCCAAAAAATCAGATATTAATTTTGAAATTATTTGTCCTGCTTACAATAATGGAAAGGGGGGGTATATTTATTTTGAAGAAGAGGCAAAGGGCAGTTTAATGCGTAAGCGCAAAGTTAGGGCAAGTACTGAGAAAATTTAGTCTCGTCGATAAACATGCTTTATTAATAAGACGTGTTTATCAACAAAACCTGGAGCACTGCTTAATAGCAGTGCGTTTGTTTTACTTAAGGGGTCTCTGATTAAGTTGATTAGAATTTAGCAGGCTAAAAAGAATCGGACTTGATTAGAGCTTCTTTAAACATTATCAGGGAGAACAATATTTAGTTCTAAAGTCTCCTGCTCATCATCGCTTTCATAGTTAATCGAAATATCATCTTGATTAACTTGAACATATTTTTTAATAACAGCCATTAGCTCTTTTTGTAGTTCAGGCAAGTAAGAAGGTTGGTTGCGCTGAGTTCTTTCGTGAGCAACTAAAATTTGTAGTCGCTCTTTGGCTAGTTGTGCTGTATTTGGCTTGGATTTTTTAAAATAATTAAGCAAGCTCATGATTAGCTCCTAAATAGTCGGCCAAAGAGGCCTTTCTTTTCTTCATCAATAAAGCGGTGTGGTTTGTCTTCACCTAAGTAGCGATCGACAATATCAGAGTATGATTGCCCGGCATCGCTGGCTTCATCAAGAATAACGGGTGTACCGGAGTTTGATGCATTTAATACGGCTTGAGATTCAGGGATGACACCGAGCAGGTGTAAAGAAAGAATATCTTGTACATCATCTACGCTTAACATTTCGCCCAGTTTTACACGAGCAGGGTTGTAGCGAGTTAATAGTAGATACTCTTTAATTGGTGTTTCAGATTTTTCTGCACGCTGCGATTTACTGGATAGGATGCCTAGCATACGGTCTGAATCTCGTACTGAAGAAACTTCAGGGTTAGTGACCACAAAAGCATCATCAGCAAAATACATAGCTAAATGTGCGCCGCGCTCAATACCAGCAGGTGAATCACAAACAATATATTTAAATGTTTTCTTCAATTCTTTAAGGACTTTGCCAACACCTTCAACGGTTAAAGCATCTTTATCGCGCGTTTGTGAAGCCGGTAAAACAAATAGTTTGTCACAACGCTTATCTTTTATTAACGCTTGGTTCAGCGTTGCTTCACCATTAATAACATTAACGAAATCATAAACAACACGACGTTCACAGCCTAAAATAAGGTCAAGGTTACGCAGGCCTACATCAAAATCAATAACCGCTGTTTTATGTCCTTTCTTAGCAAGGCCCATGGCAATAGCTGCGCTAGTTGTGGTTTTTCCTACGCCGCCTTTTCCTGATGTGACAACAATAATTCTAGCCAATGGTTTTCTCCTAAGTATTTTGTATAATTAATGCTTGTTCGTTTAAATAAATTTGTACGGGGACTTTTTTATAGCTTTGATCAATATCTTCACTGATGCGATAGTTTCCTGCAATTGAGATAAGTTCTGCTTGTAAATCTGAGCAGAAAATCCGAGCTGTTTCATCGCCTAGTACACCAGCTAGCGCTCTGCCTCTTAGTGCGCCATAAATATGGATGTTGCCTTCCGCAATCACTTCTGCGCCAGCACTAACATGGGAGGTTATGACTAAGTCTCCTTTAGCATAAACACGCTGTCCAGAGCGAACAGGCTGAGTAATTAAGGTGTTCTCTATGTTGTTTAAAACAGGCTCAGCCGATTCCGCGACAGTGGGCTCAGGTGTTTCTTTAATCACTGGTTTTTCAGCTGAACTACGAGCGTTGTTAAAACTAGGTAGCTGAAGCTGATGCGCTAACTTCTTATGATCCTCTGAACCGCCACGAATACCAATGGGCAGTATTTCTACATTATGAATTGCATCAACTAATAGAGATAGGTTTAATTCTTGGTCTTGGATGTTCTGTAAATCAATTAAGACAGATGAGTTTTTAAAAAATTCTGGAGCTTGCTTAACCTTTTCTCGTAGTTGCAAGCTAAGTACATTAATATCTGTTGTATAAATATTAAGGACAGGAACTGTAATAACGCTGCTTTTAAATTCAAAAGCAGGGAGGTTTTGTGCGCTTAAACTTGGGATACTGGACATATAATGTTAAGAAATAAGGATCTAAGATGTTGATTCTATATTATTTGTGATTAAAAAAATATACAACACTAAAAAAAAATGGTTTTTATTTTTGTTTTAGTTGCATCAAACTTAAAATCGCAAGGCCTATAAAAGCAATAAAAGTCCAAGCTGGAATACTTAAACCAAATAAAGTCCATAACACATCAGCACATTCTCCCGTACCATTAAGCATTAGTTTGATGGTTTCTGCTAATGGGAAATTTTCAAAAATATAACTTAAACCAGGGCTGCATTCGGGGACTTCGTCAGCGGGAAGATTTTGTAACCAAACATGACGAGCGGAAACAGCGCTACCGAGCAAGGCGGCAATTGCACCAAAAATAGCATAAGAGCGACTACCCAGAGTTGATTTTGGGTTATGTATACTGGCAGCAAGAAAAACAAGTCCAGTTATAAGGATTGCGATGCGCTGGGAGATGCATAAAGGACAGGGCTCTAATTCTTCAACAAATTGAAAATAAGCGCCCACGGCAAGCATGGAAAAACAGGCTAAAAAGCCTAAGAAAAACTCTATTCGTTTAGAAAAAAACATTAATCAATTATTCCTATTTCTTTTTTGAAGTGTTTAATATCTCGATGAGCTCCGAGTATAACTAAAATATCCCCAACATCAAGCATGTGGTCTTGTTCGCCTAAGGAAAAATAAAGCTTTTCTCCCAATTCTTTATCGACCACACCAATTAAAAATAAGTTGTATTTTTCGTGAATACATAGGTTTTGTGTGGATGTCTTATCTAAAATAGAATTTTCTGGAATAGTAATTTCAGCCATATTTAGATCAGCACGGCCAAAAACAACATGGTCTAAAAGCCAGGTTAGATGGGGTTTACTGAGTAATTGATAGACTTTATTACTGCAGATTTCATAAGGGTCAATCACTCTATTGGCACCTGCTGAAAAAAGCTTTTCTGCTGATTCGGGGTGGCTAACTAAAGAAATGATATTGATATTTTTATCTAATGACCGAGCTGATAAAGTTAAAAAAACATTTTCTGAATCATGCTCTAAAAAGCAAAAAAGAGTATTAAGAGTAGAGCCAATGCCAATTTCGATTAAATCATCATCTTGTCGATAATCAAGCTGGTAAGCAATCAGTTGATTTTTTTTTGCCAGTTCTATTTTTTCTGGGTCAGAGTCTAGAATGATAATCTTTGTTTGCTTTTTAACCAGTTGAGCAATGAGTTCAAAAGACAAGCTGTTATAACCAAAAATAGCGGTGCTGTTATCACTCATAACGCCTCCTTGCGAGCACTTAAATGACTTTTTTCTATAAGGCTTTGTAAAAATTCTATACTTAATTGTCGGCCTAAAAGAACCAGGATATCGCCCTCATTAAGAATGAAATTTGCTTCAGGGTTAAAGTAAAAGTGTTGATTACGTAATTTATAACGATTTCTGCGTTTTGTATGACTAGGGTTGGAACTAATGACACCGAGTAAACCTGTTTTATATTGACTTAACTCTGCTTGCTCAATAGTAATGCCATCGAGAAAGCTTTGCTTCAGTACTGGAATAGCATCAATCTGCCCCTCTTTTTGTTGGTGAAGAATACCTTGGATAGCATCAAAAGCAACTGGTTGGCCGATGTGTTCAGAAGCGAGCAAACCAGCGATAGAAAAAGGTTGGACGATATGATTTGCGCCAGCTTGGTAAAGTTTTTTTACATTATCATCGCGGTTTGCTCGTGAAATGATATTAATACCGGCATTTAAATGGCGGCTTGTTAGGGTGATATATACATTAATCACATCATCGCCGGTGACGCATAAAACGGTTTTAGCGCCATGGTTAATGCCGGCATGCAATAGAGTGCTGTTTGTACTAGCATCTTCGTTAAGTGTGATATAGCCTTTTTGCATTGCTAAATCAGCGTGTTGTTTATTGGGGTCAATAACAATAAAGTTTTTTTTGTTTTCATAGAGTTGTTGCGCAATTTCTTGGCCAACACGCCCAAAACCACAAAGAATAATAGAGTCCTTACTTTTTTCAATGCTTGATTTTATCTTATCTTTTTGAAATTCAGACATTTTTTCATTGAAGGCAGCAACAATAATTGAAGTGAAGAAGGCCAAAACACCTAGCCCAGAGATAATCAGTGCGCTGGTCACTAAACGCCCGCCCGTACTAAGAGGAGTGATGTCACCGTAACCTACCGTCGATATTGTCACAACAGCCCAATAAAAAGCATCATATAAAGTATCAATTTGACCACCGACGGATTGATGCTCAAAAATATAAATAGCAGTGCTGGCAATGAAAATTAAAAAGCCCATGAAAATAGCTAAGGTAGTTAATTCAAATTGTTTGCTTTTTAAAATACCTGTAAACATTTGGATGCTTTGCGAATAGCGTAGCAATTTAAAAAGGCGAAAAATAAGAAAGACGCGCAAAATACGTAATGGACGATAGCTAGGTAGTATTGCGAGCAGATCAATAATCGCACTAGGGGAAAAAATATAGCCTAATTTGTTTTTTAATATTTGCTGACTAACCTTTGCCAAGGAAAAAGGCTGTCCTAGGTATTTTGTATTTTCGTGGTGTTGAATGATGATGAGGTGGATGTCTGAATAAATCCAGCCACGTAATAAATATTCACAGAGGAAAATTGAGACGACGAAATGTTCAAAATAAATAGACCATAAATTACTTTCATTTTTTACTTCGTGTATGAGTATAAAAACACTACTCATCACAAGAGTAATCATGAAAATATCAAAATAGGGCTTGATTTTACTTTTAGGGTTTTCTAATAAGTCATAGAAAAAGCGTTTATTACGGTGATGCCATTCTGAAGTTTTTATGCTGTAAGCAAGGTAGAGAGTAAATCGTGTCAGCATGGCTTTATTAAATGATTATAAATTATGTGAAAGTAAATGTTTCTCTAATTGTTGTAATGCTTGTGCGCGGTGGCTGAGTTGGTTCTTTTTAGCGGGAGATAACTCCGCTGAGCTGCAGTTTTCTTTTTCGAGCCAAAAAATAGGGTCGTACCCAAAACCATTACTGCCTTGAGCGGAAGTGAGAATTTTACCTTCCCAGCTAGCTTGAGCAATAAGTGGAAAGGGGTCTTTTGCATGGCGCATAAGCACGATAACACAAATAAAGCGCGCGGTGCGTTCAGCATCTGGAACGGATGCCATATTTTGTAAGACTAGGTTTAAATTATCGAGGTCTGTTGCATCTTCACCCGCATAGCGTGCAGAAATAATGCCCGGTGCACCTTGTAGTGCATCAATAACTAAACCAGAGTCATCAGCAATAGCAGGTAGCTTGCTATGTAATGTGGCATTTTTAGCTTTGAGAATGGCATTTTCTATAAAGGTGCTGCCTGTTTCTTCAACTTCAGTAATATTAAGTGATTTTTGGGTGACAATCGTATGCCCACTTAAAATATTTTGGATTTCCTTTATTTTTCCGAGATTACTACTGGCTAAAACAATTTGATCAGAATAATTAAGCAACATCAGTTAAACCCATAAGTTGAAATAGACTTCGCGCAATCGTAAGCGCGAAGTACTGTTGAAAAAATTTTACTTAATTAGCTGCTTATTAGAGAGCAGATTCTAAAGCAGCCGTTTGTTTGCTAAATAAATCAGTAATACCAGATTTTGCCAGCGCAAGCATTTCATTTAACTCTTCTTGATGGAAAGCATGGCCTTCAGCAGTACCTTGTACTTCAATAAATGCGCCGGCATCATTCATCACGATATTCATATCTGTTTCAGCATTGCTATCTTCAGGGTAATCTAAATCTAAAACAGGTATGCCATTATAGATACCAACAGAAACCGAAGCAATTTGCCCGTGCAGTGGATTTTTCTTGATTTTTTTCTTTTTAAGCAAGGATTCAATGGCAATAGACAGTGCAACAAAGCCGCCGGTAATAGACGCGGTGCGAGTTCCGCCATCAGCCTGAATAACATCGCAATCAATCGTAATGGTATGTTCGCCTAAAGCTGATAAATCAACAGCGGCGCGCAAAGATCGACCAATTAAACGTTGTATTTCTTGGGTACGGCCACTTTGTTTTCCTCGACTAGCTTCACGCCCCATTCGAGAGTGAGTAGAGCGAGGCAACATACCGTATTCAGCGGTCACCCAGCCTTCACCTTTGCCTTTTAAAAAGCGAGGTACGCGGTTTTCGACACTTGCTGTACATAAAACCCGTGTATCGCCAAACTCAATCATAACTGATCCTTCAGCATGTTTAGTGTAGCCACTGATTAATTTAATCTCTCTCATTTGATTGGGTTCGCGGCCGCTAGGTCTCATAACTATTATACTCTTAGGGTAAAAAAATCCGTTGAGTATACCCTATAATAGTCATCGTATATTTAGGAAATAACAGTTTTTAAATTATTGTATAATGCCTAGTTCCAATTACGTCCCCATTGCATAACTGGATAATGCAGTCCCCTCCTAAGGGATAGCTGGCGGTTCGAGTCCGTCTGGGGACGCCATTTATACCTCAAATATAGTCTGGGTTTAGTTAGGCGATGGCTTGTTTGATAACAGCTTTATCTTAGTAATAGTCTTTTATTTGATGAGGGTGATGCAAGTTTTTTTATTAAAAACAATTTAGCATTTGTAATTTTGGATTAAATGTCTATAATGGCGTTTCAGATTGAGTAGCGAGCGTGGCGGAATTGGTAGACGCGCTGGTTTTAGGTACCAGTATCTTATGATGTGGGAGTTCAAGTCTCCCCGCTCGCACCACTCGATAATCAGATTTAAATTGACGATAGTCATCGTTAATTCCCGTAAAAATATCCAATCTCGGATATAAAACAATTCATATACAAATATTTTTTGAGGTAGATCAATGCAAGTCTCTGTTGAAAAAACATCAGAATTAAGCAGAAAAATGACAGTTAATATTCCTGAAGATGTTGTTCAGAGTAAAGTTGATGAGCGTTTAAAAACTTTAGCGCGAGACGTTAAAATTGATGGTTTTCGTGCAGGAAAAGTTCCTCAGAAAGTAGTCAAAAAAATGTATGGCGCACGTGCAAGAGAAGAAGTAACGGGTGATTTAATTCAAACAAATTACTTTAAAGCACTACAAGATAATGACTTAAGACCTGCTGGCTACCCACAAATTGAGCCAGTAAAATCAGAAGAAGGTTTTGAATTTGTTGCTACTTTTGAAGTCTACCCAGAGTTTACTTTAGATAATGTTGATAAAATGAGCGTTAGCAAAGCGGTTACCACTGTTGATGCTGCTGATGTTGATGCAATGATCTTGAAGCTTAGAGAGCAAAGAAAAGAATGGGCAACTTCAGATGCTGATTCTAAAGATGGCGATCAAGTAACGATTAAATTTTCTGGTGTTTGCGAAGGTGAAAATTTTACCGATGGAACCGTTGATGATTTCTTAGTTGAAATTGGTTCAAAACGTATGATTCCTGGTTTTGAAGAGCAATTAATCGGTTTGGCGGTTGGTGCAGAAAAAACCTTAGAAGTGACTTTCCCTGAAGAATATACAAATAAAGATTTATCGGGTAAACCAGCAACTTTTGAAATTGAAGTACTTAAGGTTGAGTCGGCAACATTGCCTGAGCTAGATGCTGAGTTTATCAAAGCTTATGGTTTGGAAAGTGGTGATGAAGCTGATTTCCGTGCTGATATAGAAAAGAACATGCAGCGTGAGTTACAGCAAGCATTAAAAACAAAGTTAAAAAATGCGGTCATGGATGAGTTGTACAGTAATATTGAAGTGACTTTGCCTGTTGCGATGGTTGATCAGGAAGTAGAGGCTCTAATGAAGCCTTATATAGAGAATGCAAAAAAACAAAACTTAGACATCAATGATGTTAAGCCTGCTGCTGCAAATTTTGAAGAGCAAGCTAAGCGTCGTGTCGGTTTAGGTTTGATTTTAGCTGAAGTTATTCAGAAAAATGAAATCAAAGCAGGTTCTGATGCTGTCAAAGCTGTGATTGATGGTTTAGCTGAAAGCTATGAAAAACCAGAGGAAGTTGTTAGTTGGTACTATGGTGATGAAAAGCGTTTAGCTGAAGTCGAGCAAATGGTGCTTGAAGATGCGGCGGTTGATTGGGTTTTAACAAAAGCAACAGTGACAGAGGAAACAATGTCATTTAGTGCTGTTATGGAACCAGTAGCGGCATAAGGACTAGGAAATTAAGCATGATACAGAGTCACAATAACGGAATAGGTAATATGATCTCACCTGAGGCGGCGGGCGGCTTGGTGCCGATGGTTGTTGAGCAAACATCACGCGGCGACCGTTCGTATGATATTTACTCAAGACTACTAAAAGAACGAGTTATCTTTTTGGTAGGGCAGGTAGAAGACTATATGGCTAACCTGGTTGTGGCTCAGTTATTATTTCTAGAGTCAGAAGATCCTGATAAAGATATACATTTATATATTAATTCTCCTGGCGGCTCTGTGACTGCTGGAATGGCAATTTATGACACGATGCAGTTTATTAAGCCTGATGTGAGCACGATGTGTATTGGCCAAGCGGCAAGTATGGGGTCATTATTACTAACAGGTGGTGCAGCAGGTAAACGTTTTTGCTTGCCAAATTCACGTGTCATGATTCACCAGCCTTTAGGTGGTTTTCAAGGACAGGCGTCTGATTTTGATATTCACGCGAAGGAAATTTTAACAATTCGTGAAAAATTAAATAAAGTGTTGTCGCATCATACGGGGCAGCCGATAGAAAAAATCCAAGCTGACACGGATAGAGATAATTTTTTAAGTGCAGATGAATCAGTAGAATATGGCTTAGTGGATAAAGTTTTAGCAAATAGAGCTGGATCTTAAAAGTTAAACGTTGTTTTAAGTAGGGTAGATAATGAGTAAAGATAGCGAAAGTGATGTGGTTTTGTATTGTTCATTTTGTGGTAAAAGCCAAAGTGAAGTTAGAAAGCTGGTTGCTGGTCCATCTGTCTATATGTGCAATGAGTGCGTTGATTTTTGTAACGATATTATCGAAGAAGAATTAGCAAAAGATGCTGCCGAAGAGGGTGGTGCTAGTTTAGAGAAAGCGCTACCGAAACCAAAAGAAATTAAAGCGGCTCTTGATGAGTATGTGATTGGCCAAGATAAGGCGAAACGTATTTTGTCGGTTGCTGTTTATAATCATTATAAAAGATTGCGTAGCCACACTGATAAAAGTAGTGATATTGAGCTAGGAAAAAGTAATATTCTATTAATTGGCCCAACAGGTTCAGGAAAAACATTATTAGCTGAAACTTTGGCAAAAGCTTTAGATGTTCCATTTGCTATTGCAGATGCAACAACGTTGACCGAAGCAGGTTATGTGGGCGAAGATGTTGAAAACATTATTCAACGAATTCTACAAACTTGTGATTTTGATGTGACGAAAGCTGAGTCAGCAATCGTTTATATTGATGAAATTGATAAAATTACCCGTAAATCTGAGAACCCATCGATTACTAGGGATGTTTCAGGTGAAGGGGTGCAACAGGCACTGCTAAAGCTAATTGAGGGAACAATTGCTTCGGTATCCCCGCAAGGTGGGCGGAAAAATCCACAGCAAGAATTTATTCAAGTGAATACTGCTAATATTCTTTTTATTGTTGGCGGAGCATTTGCTGGTTTAGACAAGGTTGTGCAGCAACGGTCTGAAAAAGGGGGTATTGGTTTTTCTGCTGAAGTGAAAACTAAAGAGGATAGCAAAAATATTGGTGAATTGTTTGCTGAAGTCGAAGCAGATGATTTAGTGAAATATGGCTTGATCCCTGAGTTTGTTGGTCGGTTACCGGTTGTTGCAACTTTAGAAGAGCTAAGTGAAAATGCGCTAATCAAGGTGTTAACTGAGCCTAAAAATGCATTAACTAAGCAGTATCAGCGATTATTTGCAATGGAAGGGACTGAGTTAGAGTTTAGCGAAGATTCGTTGTCAGCTATTGCTCAAAAATCAATGCAGCGTAAAACAGGTGCTCGTGGTTTAAGAACCATTGTAGAAAATGTGTTGTTAGACGCGATGTATGAAATTCCTTCAACAGATGATGTTAGAAAGGTTGTGATTGATAAGGATGTGATCGAAGGTGATAATGATCCATATTTTATTTATGATGAGGAAAAGAAAGAAGCATCATAAATAAAAGTAGAAAATACTAAAAAAGCGTAAGTTTCAGTTAATGAAGCTTACGCTTTTTTTTGCCGATTAACTTGTTATGTTATTAATCACCCTTATAGTATTAAATATAGAGGACTTTATAAAACCTTGTAGTTGTTATGAGTTTTATTGCATCCTTTGCCCTAAAAAACATATTTTGAATTAAAAGCAGGTTTTATTGATGGAAGCACAAGAATTAGTTGAAGACATGGGGAGTGATTTAATCCCAGTATTACCTTTAAGAGATGTGGTTGTGTATCCTCACATGGTGATCCCTTTATTTGTGGGAAGAGTTAAGTCAATAGATGCTTTAGACTTTGCAATGGATAATAATAAGCAGATATTGCTCGCCACGCAAATAGAAGCAGATTTGGATGACCCTAAGTTTGATGAATTACACGAAGTGGGTACGCTTGCTAATATATTGCAATTGCTGAAACTACCTGATGGTACGGTTAAGGTTTTAGTTGAAGGCGAGCAACGTGTTAGGGTTGATGCATATTTAGAGCAACTGGATTATATTGTTGCAGATATTACGCCTATTGAAGAAACTGAAGTTGAAAATGAGAAAAAACTGGATGTATTGGTTAGAGCTGCAATTGAGTCGTTTTCTAAATATGTAAAACTAAATAATAAAATTCCACCGGAAGTTGTTAGCGCTTTGTCGAGCATAGAGGAACCGAGCCGCCTTGCAGATACAATGGCGGCGCATATGAGCTTGAAGGTGCTGGAGAAGCAAGAGCTGCTAGAAATGGTTGATGTAACGCAGCGCTTAGAAAAGTTAATGCTGTTGATGGAGAATGAGGCTGACTTATTTACTTTGGAAAAAGATATTCGTGTGCGCGTTAAAAAGCAAATGGATAAAAACCAAAGAGAATACTATTTGAATGAGCAAATGAAGGCTATTCAAAAAGAATTAGGCGACATGGAAGAAGTGCTAAGTGAGACGGAAGAGTTAGAGAAAAAGATAGAAAAAGCAGGGATGAGCAAGGAAGCTAAAGAGAAAGCAACGGTTGAATTAAATAAGTTAAAAATGATGTCAGCGATGTCGGCTGAAGCATCAGTTGTACGTAACTATATTGATTGGATGCTGAATGCGCCGTGGAAGAAAAAAACCAAAGTAAGACATGATTTAAAGCTTGCTGAAGAAATACTTGATGCAGATCATTATGGCTTAGAAAAAGTGAAAGAACGCATTTTAGAGTACTTAGCCGTACAGCAGCGGGTGAAGTCGCTTAATGGGCCTATTTTATGTTTGGTAGGGCCTCCTGGGGTTGGTAAGACATCTTTAGGGCAGTCTATTGCACGTGCAACTAATCGGAAATATATTCGTATGGCGCTGGGTGGGGTGCGAGATGAGTCGGAAATTCGCGGGCATCGACGTACTTATATCGGTGCAATGCCTGGGAAAATTATACAAAATCTAGCGAAAATAAAAGTTCGTAACCCAATGTTCTTGCTGGATGAAATAGATAAAATGTCCGGTGATTTTCGTGGTGATCCAGCTTCAGCACTGCTTGAGGTTTTAGACCCAGAGCAAAATAAAGCATTTTCGGATCATTATTTAGATGTTGATTTTGATTTGTCTGACGTTATGTTTGTTGCGACCGCTAATACAATGAATATTCCGGGTCCTTTATTGGATAGAATGGAAGTGATTCGTTTAGCAGGGTATACCGAAGATGAAAAAATCAATATTGCTCTTCGTTACTTAGTTCCTAAGCAATTAAAAAATAATGGTTTATTAGAAGCTGAGATAAATATTGAGGAAAATGTTGTTCGTGATATTGTTCGTTATTACACGCGTGAGGCGGGTGTTAGAAATTTAGAGCGAGAAATTTCTAAAATTTGCCGAAAAGTGGTTAAAGAGCTGTTGCTAAAAGAGAAGCAAGCAATGGTTAAGGTGGACTCAGATAACTTAAGTGAGTACTTAGGGGTTAAGCGTTTTAGTTTTGGTTTGGCGGAAGATAAGAACCAAATCGGACAGGTAACAGGTTTGGCTTGGACCGAAGTTGGAGGGGAGTTGCTGACTATTGAAGCGGTTGCAATGCCAGGTAAGGGTAAGCAAACATCGACTGGAAAATTGGGCGATGTGATGAAGGAATCTATTGAGGCAGCGGTAACGGTTGTGCGTTCTCGCGCAAGTGCTTTAGGGATTAAAGAAGAGGTGTTTCAGAACCAAGATTTACATATCCATGTGCCGGAAGGTGCAACGCCAAAAGATGGGCCTAGTGCTGGGGCAGGGATGTGTACAGCGATTATTTCTGTCTTAACGGGGATTCCGGTAAGAGCTGATGTGGCGATGACAGGAGAGATTACCTTGCGTGGCGAAGTGTTGCCGATTGGTGGTTTGAAAGAAAAGTTATTAGCTGCACATAGAGGTGGGATTAAAGTGGTTTTAATTCCAGAGGAAAATGAAAAAGATTTAGCGGATATTCCTGAAAACATTAAAGAAAATATGGATATTAAAGCCGTGCGCTGGATTGATCAAGTCTTAGATTTCGCGCTTCAGCACCAACCTAAGCCGTTAGCCATTAGTGAGTCGCTGGTAGAGCAGAAGATGAAAGAAAAAGAGGGTAAATCAGTTGTTGCTCATTAAATTTTGTAAAATACAGCTGAACAGCTTGACAGGGCTAGCATGTAGTTGATATAAAGGTAATTGGTTTAACGATACATGCAGTTTTGAACCAAGCATATTAGATTGTATAAATTTCCTTAGGAGTAGAGTAAATGAATAAATCAGAACTTATTGATGCAATGGCGGACGCATCAGAATTAACAAAAGCAGATGCTGGGCGTGCATTAGATGCATTTATGTCTTCAGTAACTGACGCATTAAAAAACCAAGATTCTGTAGCATTAGTTGGTTTTGGTACTTTTACCGTTAAAGAAAGAGCGGAACGTAAAGGCCGTAACCCACAAACAGGTGCTGAAATTACTATTAAAGCAGCTAAAGTTCCTTCTTTTAAAGCAGGTAAAAGTTTAAAAGATAGCGTTAATACTTAAAAAGTAGTTTTAAAGATTGTATAAATCTAAAAAGGTATTATAATGGTTTTTCTTTAGTGGGGTGATTAGCTCAGCTGGGAGAGCATCGCCCTTACAAGGCGAGGGTCGGGGGTTCGATCCCCTCATCACCCACCACAAGACAAAGGAGCGGTAGTTCAGTTGGTTAGAATGCTGGCCTGTCACGCCGGAGGTCGCGGGTTCGAATCCCGTCCGCTCCGCCATATTAAAAAGCCTCGACATTGTTCGAGGCTTTTTTTTGCTTAAGATAAAAGGTCTTGAGATAGTATTATTTTTTAAAGTCGCATTTTTGTTGACGTAGAGTTATTTTTGCCATATAATTGATTTTCTTTAGTGGGGTGATTAGCTCAGCTGGGAGAGCATCGCCCTTACAAGGCGAGGGTCGGGGGTTCGATCCCCTCATCACCCACCACAAGACAAAGGAGCGGTAGTTCAGTTGGTTAGAATGCTGGCCTGTCACGCCGGAGGTCGCGGGTTCGAATCCCGTCCGCTCCGCCATATTAAAAAGCCTCGACATTGTTCGAGGCTTTTTTTTGCTTAAAATAAAGTGTATTTATCATTAAATGCAGTAAAATACTCTTTTTACTTCGTAATCTTATGGCTTAAATAAGCCGTATATTCAACATACAATCAGTTAAGGCTAAGTTAAATGCTGACAAAAATCAGAGAAAAAACAAAGGGTACTTTTGCCTGGGGAATTTTAATTGTTATTTGTGTTCCTTTTGCGTTGATGGGGTTAAATAATTATACGGATAATGTTAAAGAAGCAGGTCTTGTGGTTGTGGGAGAGACTGAGTTTTCTCAATATGATGTCAACCAAGCTTACGAGCAATTTAAGCAGCAATATGCTGAAATGCAGGTGCCTGAAGCAATACTTAAGCAGCAAGCAATAGAAAAGTTGATTAGTGATGAATTATTATTGCAACATGTTGTGTCGGAAAAGCTGAGTATTAGCGATACAGCAGTACGAGAATTTATCGCATCATTACAGTATTTTCAAGAAGATGGAAAATTTAATAAAAAGCAATACGAAGCTGTTTTAGGTAGACAGGGTATGTCAACGGCTCAATTTGTTAATCGTGTTCGTAAAGCTTTATTAATGGAGCAATTTCAAAAAGCAGTGACGGAAAGCAGCTTTGTGCCAAAACAAGAGTTAGCGCAATTTTTTAAAATTCAAAATCAAACTCGCTCTATTGAGTACAGTACTGTTAAAGTCAACGCGATTAAAAAGCAGCCTAGCCAAGAAGATATTGATGCTTATTATGCGGCGCACACCAGTGAATATCAGACAGAAGAACAGGCATCTATTGAGTATATTCAATTAACCTTATCTGATTTAATGCAGAGTGTGACACCTTCAGATGAGCAAGTTACTGCTTATTATGAAGAAAATAAGGTGCTTTTTTCTAAAAAAGAGCGTAGAAAAATTAGTCATATTTTATTCGCAAAAACAAAAGAAACAACATTGGAGCAAGCTTTAGAAAAAGCTAAAGCTGCTAAGTCTCGCTTAGCAAAAGAAGAGTTTGCAAGCTTAGCTAAGGAGTTATCGGATGATAGCTTGACTGCTAAAGTCGGGGGTGATTTAGGTTTATTTGAAGTTGGCGTTATGGAAGCAAATTTTGAAAAAGTTGCTGCAGAATTAGTGTTAGGCGAGATATCTGAGCCTGTAGAGTCTGCTTTTGGTTACCATATTATTACTGTGACAGAATTAGTGCCTGCGGTAACTAAGCCTTTAGAGGAAGTAAAAATTCAGGTTAAGGAAGCTGTGCAGCGAGCTGAAGCAGAAACTAGCTTTTATGAGCTAGGTGAATCATTAACTGAGTTAAGTTTTGAGAATTCAGATAACTTACAAGTTGTTGCTGAAATGTTAGATTTACCATTAAAAACATCAAAACTCTTTACTCGTCAGTCAGGAGAAGGAATTGCTGAAGAGGGAAAAATTAGAAGTATGGCTTTTTCTAAATCAGTTTTAGAAGGTAATAATAGTGAGCCAGTTGAACTAGGCGATGATAGTTTAGTTATCGTGCGTCTATTAAAGCATTTACCAGCAGAAACTAAATCATTAGCCACTGTAAAAGCGAGCATTGAATTAGCCATTCAAGCAAAACAAGCAAAAGAGTTGGCGCAGGAAAATGCAGAAAAAATAAAACAGAAATTATTAGCGGGCTCAACATTCAAGGATGCGGTTAAAGCGCAAAAATTAACAGTACAAGCACTTAATAATGTCGCTCGTAATAATAGTGATTTAACTTGGCAGCTTAACCAAGCTGTCTTTAAAGCGGCTAAACCTATTGCTGGTGAGTCTACTATTTTTATCGTTGCTTCAGCAGAAGGCGAGCAAACTGTTGTTAAATTAACATCTGTTAATGAAGGCAGCTCAAAAGGTGAAGCAGAGAAAGAAAAATTAGCGGCAATGAATATTTCTAATGCTTTAGGTAAGGCTGATTATGCCGCTGTTATTGATGGAATGCGTGTTAATACAGCTGTTTCTATTAATCAGTAAAAATGCTCTATGCAGTATTCTTGCACGCTAGGCGTGGGGGTGCTGCAGATTTTAGTTATAAGGCTTAGAATTTTAAGCTTTAATTTCGGTGTTCTATTCAGAGTACTGCTTGTAATATCGTTACTTTGTATATAAACAAAGTAACGATAAGCCTAATACAAATCAATCGGGTCTATATCTAAAGACCACTTCACTTTACGCGCTAGTTTTAATTTACTTATTTCTGGCACGATAGCATTTAATAATAAATGCAAAGATTTGCGTTGCTCATTTTGTAATAACAGCTGATATCTGTACTGTCCTGCTCTTTTAGGCATAGGAGCAGGAACAGGGCCTAATAACAAAGTATGAAAGGCTTGTTTACTAATCGTTAAGCTCACTTCAGATAAAAACTCTAAAGCAAGTTGTGGTTCAGTCGCTGTTGCCCGCAATAAGGCTTGATAAGTATAAGGTGGCAATTGAGCCTCTTTGCGCTCAGCTAAGGCTGCTTGTGCAAAGTGAGAGTAACCTTGCTGTATGAGTGTATTAAGTAAGGGGTGCTCAGGCTGGCGGGTTTGCATGACCACGTGGCCTTTTTTATGTTCCCTACCTGCACGACCAGCCACTTGAATAATCAACTGTGCTAATTTTTCAGCTGCATGAAAATCAATGCTAAATAATCCGCTATCAACATCCAGTAATGCGACTAAAGTGACATTAGGAAAATGATGCCCCTTAGCTAACATTTGTGTGCCTAAAATAATATCAACTTGTCCAGAATTAATGGCGGATAGCTGCTCTTCTAAGCTGCCTTTTCTTTGCGTACTATCTCTATCTAAACGCACCGCTTTTTTTCCTGGAAATAGGCTGTTTAGTGCGTATTCAACTCGCTCTGTTCCTAAACCTAAGGGTTTTAATTCTTCCGATTTGCAGGCAGGACAACTCTTGATTAAAAACTGTTCACTAGCACAGTGGTGGCAGCGGAGTTTTTGCTGCTGGTAATGTACAACTAAGTTAGCATCGCAACGTTTGCACTGCGCAGTCCATCCACAACTATGGCAAATAAGCGTGGGTGAAAATCCACGCCGGTTTAAAAATAATAATACTTGCTCGTTTTTAGCCAAGGTACTCTTTATCATTTTTATCAGCGTGGGAGATAAACCTTCTTGGAGATATTGATTGCGTACATCTAATAAAGACAATATAGGCGGTGTTGCAGAGCCGGCACGCTGCAATAATGCTAGGCGTGTATAGCGTTTTTGTTGCACATTATAAAGACTCTCTAGTGATGGCGTTGCAGAGCCTAAAATAATCGGGATATTGAGCATTTTTGCGCGCACAATAGCAACATCTCGTGCTGAAAATCGAAACCCTTCTTGCTGTTTAAAAGATGCGTCATGTTCTTCATCTAAAATAATCATGCCTAAATTGGGGCAGGGGGTTAATAGGGCAGATCGTGTACCTAATAAAATCAAACTCTTCTTTTGTTGCATATTAAGCCAAGCATTCCGGCGTTGTGTTTCGGTATGTTTGGAATGAAAAGTTTCTATTTTTGTTGAGAACCTTGCATTAAATCTGCTCTCTAGTTGCGGTGTTAGCGTTATTTCTGGCAAAAGCACTAGTACTTGCTGCCCCTTATTCAATATTGCTTGAATACTTTGCAAATACACTTCAGTTTTGCCGCTCCCTGTAACGCCATCTAATAAAGACACTGAAAAATGCATATTGTTTTTTCTGATATGTTCAATGGCTACTTGTTGTTCCGTGTTTGCTGGTAGTGGAGTTTGTTTTTCTAAGGGGGCTGTCTTTTGTGTGGGTTCACAGAGTTGAATTAACTCTTTTTTTAATAAAGCTTTTACACTACTTTGCCAAAGCCTAAAGTGAGATGAAATTTCTTTTTGGCTTATGGGGTGCTTTTGCTTGGCGATAAGTTCAAATAAAGCCCGTTGTTTATGGGCATTTTTAAATAGAGCAAGGTCAAATTTGCTACCTAATAAACTTAATTCATAATATGGGGTGCTACTTAATGCACTTGATTTTCCTTTACGTAAAGCAGTGGGTAATGCGCTGGTAAAAACATCGCCAATAGGGTGGTGGTAATAACGATGCGCCCAGTGTAAGAGTTTTAGGTCATTTTCTAAAAGTAGTGGAGAAGCATCTAAAATCTCCTCGACATGCTTTAGTTTATTAGCAGGGCTGTCACTGCTATTTTTGAGCTCAATTATAATGCCTATTTTGAATGATTTCCCAAAAGGGACTTTTACACGTATACCAGGAGATAGTTTTTCTATATTTACTGAGTTAGGTGCTAGGTAATCAAATAAACGATCAACCGGAATAGGAATCGCAATACTTAAAATAATTTTTTCAGCTAAGGACATTTTAAGTATTTAATATCATAAGTGGTTGTTGAAGCAGGGAAAAAAGTTATGCACAAAAATTGTGGATAACTCTGTGTGTAAGCCGAGAGAAATTGCCTCTAATCCTTGAATTACAAGCAGCAAACTTAAATCGTGTTAAAAATTGACGGTTTAAAAAATCCTTTAATAAACAATTGGATAGCTAAGTCAATAGTTGTTATTAATATTCTGCTGCTCTATTGTTGTTCAGAATATAGTGACAGAAAAAAAATGTGTGTAAACCTAAATAAAAAAATAAAATTGTTGACAGCTAAGAAGCTGAGGATAAATAAAGCAGGCAAAAAAAAGCGGTTGATTATTATTCAATAATCAACCGCTTTAAAGAGAAGTAAAAATGATAAAAGGCTTAAGGAATTAACATGCCGCGAATCATAAAATATAACATTGCCGCTAAGATAGCTGAAAGAGGCACAGTAATAATCCATGCTGCTGCAATCTTATAAACATGTGAGCGCTGAACTAATTCTTCTTTATAAGCTTTTTTTAGCACTTTACGTTCTTTTTTAGTGAATTCAGTTTCACTATTTTTTTGTTGTTGCTTAAGCTCATTAAGCATCGCTGATTTAGTTGCCACATCAGCCGCTTGAAATCGATTGAGAAAAGCAGTCGTTGTTTCAGGGTCTAAATGTTCGTGATGCTCTTTAATGCTAGCAATACGTTTTTCTTCGCTATGCTTTAAATACTCACGTAAAAAACCGACACCAAAAATAGCGCCCACAGCAATATGGGTAGAACTAACGGGTAAGCCTAATTGGCTAGCAATAATTACCGTGATAGCGGCTGCCATTGAAACGCAAAAAGCGCGCATTTTATCAAGCTCGGTAATTTCAGAACCGACAGTACGAATTAATTTAGCACCATATAAAGCGAGTCCTAATGATAAACCTACTGCTCCAATTAACATGACCCAAAGTGGAATAGCTGCTTTTTTGGCAATACCGCCATGAGTAATTGCATCATTAATCGCAGCAAGAGGGCCAACTGCATTAGCAACGTCATTGGCGCCATGAGCAAAACTTAAAAAGGCTGCTGCGCAAATTAAAGGAATGGTAAATAAAGCATTCACACTGCCTTTGGAGTTATTTAATTTTTCAGCGGCCTTAGCAATCAATGGGCGCAGGGAAAGGTAAATTAAAGCAGCAATAGCAAGCCCGATAGAGCCTGCCACTATAAAATCAACTTTCCATATTTTTTTCAAACCTTTGAGTATTAAATAAGTCGAGAAGGCCCAAGCCATCACGGCAATTAATAGAGGTACGACTTTTTTAGCTGCAACAAGCATGTCTTCTTTATAGGTAATGTTGCGTTTAATAATATAGAGAAAGCTAGCTGCAATCAGTCCGCCTAAGACAGGAGATATAACCCAGCTGGCTGCAATCTTGCCAAACACAACCCAGTTAGCAATTCCAAAGCCACCTGCTGCAATCCCTGCACCTAATACACCACCTACAATAGAGTGTGTTGTTGAAACAGGTGCACCTAGAAATGTTGCGATATTTAACCAAGCAGCTGCTGCTAATAAAGCCGCTAACATTAGCCAAATGAAAGTATCTGTATCATTAATTAAGGCAGGATCAATAATACCTTTTTTAATGGTACTAACCACTTCACCACCGGCAATTAAAGCCCCAGCGGATTCAAAAATCATAGCAATAAAAATGGCGCCGGTCAGTGTTAGTGCTTTAGAACCAACCGCTGGACCAACATTATTGGCAACATCATTGGCACCAATGTTAAGTGCCATATAACCACCAATGACGGCGGATATAATTAAAAATGTATGGTTAGCTGTGATTTCGACAGGCATATTGCTAATAAAAAACACGATACCGGCTAAGAATAGCAGGGCACCGCCTAGTTTAAAGGCTTCAGCTCGAATCGAGTTGCTGGCTTGGGTGGGTTGGTTCATAAATATATCCGATAAAGAAATAATTAATTTGCTAAAACGACATCTATTATATCAGTCAAATATTACGGTGTGGTCTACAAATGTGACAGCTATGTGACAAAAAGAGAAAATTTTTTTATCTTTAATTTTAGAAAAAACATCATTTGTCACAAGCTTGTCACATTTACTTTTTATACTTCAGTTTCATTTTATACAAAACTGGAAATAAAAATGATATTCAAGACACCTGTCTTACCAATGATTGTAGGGTCAGTTCTTACAGTGGCAGCAGTAACTGCAAGTGCAGCTGAACAAATTAAAATTGTGGGTTCTTCAACTGTTTACCCTTTTTCAAGCTCAGTTGCTGAAGAGTTTGGAGCAACCACTAAAAACCCAACACCTATTGTTGAATCTACAGGTTCAGGTGGTGGAATGAAGTTGTTTTGTAAGGGAGGTGATGCAAATACGCCTGATATTACCAATGCTTCACGTCGCATGAAAACGAAAGAATTCAAAATGTGTGCAGAAAATGGTGTAACAGATATTACGGAAGCAGTGATTGGTTTTGATGGTATTGCCATTGCACAAAATAAAAATAATGCGCCTTTAAAAGTGACTAAAAAACAGTTGCTTTTAGCCGTTGCTGAAGAAGTACCTGCTAAAGATGGATCTGGCCTCATTAGAAACCAATATAAGAACTGGAATCAAATTGATTCAAGTTTACCTGATAGAGAAATTATCATTTACGGACCACCAACAAGTTCAGGTACTCGTGATGCTTTTGAAGATATGATCATGAAAGGTCAGACTAAAAAAATGGACGTTTATACTTCATTATATAAAGCTGATAAAGTTAAAAATAAAGCTTACAAAAAGTATCATAAAATCAGACAGGATGGTGTTTATGTTCCGTCTGGCGAAAATGATAACTTAATTGTACAAAAATTAGATAAAAACCCAGCGGCTATTGGTATTTTTGGTTACAGCTTCCTAATGGAAAATGATGACAAAGTGAGCGCGGCAACAGTTGAAGGTGTTTTACCGACTCCGGATACTATTTCGAGTGGCGCATATCCGATTTCTCGTTCTTTATTCTTTTATGTAAAAAACTCACATAGAGCATCAGTACCTGCGATTGATCAATATGTTGAATTATTTATGAATGAAAACATGATTGGCCCGGATGGCCTTTTAAGTGAGCTTGGTTTGATTGCTCTACCTGAAGCACGCCGTGCAGCAATTAGAGCTGGCGTTATGCAACATAAAAAATTAACACTAGACGATTTAACTAAAAAATAACTCGTTCATATTTTTACAACAAGCTATGCTGGCCTTGGGTTTAATTTCCCCATTAATATCTCAGGTTGGTATAGCGTATTGAAAGACTGAATAGGCGTGAGTCTATTCAGTCTTTTGGTGTTTGTAATAATCATTATTTTCAGACGCTCTTACAAATTAGTTAGTAGGGGAGCTTAAATATTTTTTATTAAGAATTTTTGTAGGATGGGTAGATTGTCTTTTTGCGAAACCCATCGTTTTTCATGGCATTGATGGGTTTCACTGCGTGCCTAAAAATCAGGCACTTCACTCTACCCATCCTACAGAATGTTAATTTAATAATGCTTACCTAGGGCAATATCAATATTGCGTAATACGAGCCTTTTAATACAGCGACTTTATATAGGATACATTTTGAAACCTTTCGAGCTTAAACAAAGGAATCACAATCTAAAAGAACAGATTATTCATTTCTGTTTAATTAGTGCCGCCACCGTTTCGGTATTAACCACTTTTGGCGTTCTTTTTTCTATTTTATTTGAAGCAATCGAATTCTTTCAAATGCGTAGTTTTTGGTACTTCATAACTGGCATTGAGTGGTCACCAGGGGTTGATAATAGTAAATTTGGGGCATTACCTATTTTTGCTGGTACCTTTATGATTACCTTGATCGCTATGGCGATTTCATTACCCATAGGCTTAGGCAGTGCTGTTTTCTTAAGTGAATATGCCTCACCTTTTTGGCGCGATAAATTAAAACCTTTATTAGAAATATTAGCGGGAATACCGACTGTTGTTTATGGCTTCTTTGCTGCGATTACCGTTGCTCCTGCGATTGTTAATTTCTTTGCTTCTTTAGGCATTCAAGCTTCATTTAACAGTGCATTAGCTAGTGGCATTGTGATGGGCATTATGATTATTCCGGTTATTTCATCACTCAGTGATGATGTGATCCGTGCTGTTCCTGATTCTCAGCGTAAAGCATCTTTAGGCTTAGGGATGACAGAAGGGGAAACTATTCTGCATATCGTACTGCCTTCTGCTTTACCCGGCATTATTTCTGCCGCTATTTTAGGGCTATCAAAAGCCTTAGGGGAGACGATGATTGTGGTGATGGCAGCTGGCTTGCGTCCGAATATGACATGGAATCCACTGGAAGATATGACCACAGTTACCGTGCGCATTGTGGATGCTTTAGTGGGCGATAATGAATTTAATTCACCTGATACGCTTTCTGCCTTTGCGTTAGGGTTGGTTCTATTTGTTGTTACATTGGTTTTAAATGTGATATCGCTGAGCTTAATTCGTAAATTTAAAGAAAAATACAAGGTGAACACCTTATGACCCAGCAGACAGGTACAGAGCATAATCCATTTTATGATGCTTCATTAACTAAGCGTCATTTGCGTGCGCAAGCTTTTAAGTTATTTACGCTGACATCCATTGTCTTTGCTATTAGCTTTTTGGTGTTTTTCTTAGGTGATATGGTTTATAAAGGCTTGCCCGCTTTTCAGCAGTCGTATATAAAAATTGATGTGGCTTATAATGAAAAAAGTTTAGCATCAACACGTAAAGCCATTGATAAAAAATATCGCCGTATTGTTAGCCGCTCTTGGCTAAGAGGAATTCCAAGAGAAGTAGAAAATAACCCGGCGCTAATGAATACAACGCAAACACGTTGGGTACTTTTAAATCATCAAGTTGATCAATATTTAAAAGGCCACTATTACAAAGTTAAAGCAAAAAATATTAAGTTAGTTGATGCGATGCAAGCAGATGGCTTAGTTGAACTAAAATTTAATGAAATATTTTTTACTCATGGTGATTCAAAAATTCCTGAAAATTCAGGTTTTAAATCAGCCGTTGTCGGCTCAATTTTAACGCTTACTGTAATGATGGTTGTTGCCTTTCCCCTCGGTGTTATGACGGCTGTGTACTTAGAAGAGTTTGCTGATGATAATCGCTGGACGCAGCTGATTGAAGTCAATATTAATAACCTAGCTGCTATCCCTTCCATTCTTTTTGGTTTATTAGGCTTGGCTGTGTTTATTAGCTTGTTTGGTATGCCACGCAGTTCACCTTTAGTGGGTGGATTAACCTTAGCGTTAATGACCTTACCGGTTATTATTGTTAGCTCCAGAGCGGCATTACGTAGTGTGCCCGATAGTATTCGTCAAGCAGGCTATGGCTTGGGCTTAACAAAAATACAAGTGGTGCAAGATCATGTTTTACCCTTAGCTTTTCCTGGGATTATGACGGGATCTATTATCGGTTTAGCACATGCGATGGGCGAAACAGCGCCGTTAATTATTATTGGTATGATCGCTTTTATTCCCGATACACCGACGTCGATTTTTGAAGCAGCTACCGTTATGCCAGCGCAATTATTTACCTGGGCGGGTATGCCAGAAAGAGCGTATATAGAGCGAACAGCAGCAGGTATTATGTTGTTGATCAGTGTGTTAATTGCATTCAATACACTCGCAATTTATTTAAGAAAGAAATTTGAGGTTAAGTGGTAAATGAGTCAAAAAAATAACACTAAAATTCAGGTTCGTGATTTAAACCTATATTATGGCGATAACCATGCCTTGCATGGCATTGATATGGCCATTCAAGAAAATAAAATTACCGCATTAATTGGACCGTCAGGTTGTGGAAAATCTACTTTTTTGCGTTGCCTTAACCGTATGAATGACCTAATCACCAGCGTAAAAGTTGATGGTGAAGTGGTTATTGATCAAAAAAATATTTACGACAAAGATGTTGATGAAGTCGCGGTGCGTAAACGCGTCGGTATGGTATTTCAGCAGCCTAACCCCTTTCCAAAATCCATCTATGAAAATATTTCTTATGCGCCGATAAAGCATGGTTTGGTTAAAAAAGGTTCGGTTGCTTGTGATGAGTTGGTAGAAAAATCATTGATTCAAGCAGGTTTATGGGAAGAGGTTAAGTACAAACTATCTGATCCGGGTACTTCATTATCAGGTGGGCAGCAACAAAGGCTCTGTATCGCTCGTACCATTGCGGTACAACCCGATATTATTTTGATGGATGAGCCTACATCAGCGTTAGACCCTATTTCAACAGAAAAGATTGAAGCGCTGATGTTAGAGCTGAAAAAGCAATACACGATTATTATTGTGACGCATAACATGCAGCAAGCAGGGCGTGTAGCGGATATGACTGCTTTTTTTCACATGGGCGATTTAATTGAATACGCGGAAACGGAAACAATTTTTATTAATCCAGTAGAAAAAAAGACTGAAGATTATATTACCGGGAGATTTGGCTAATGCTACCAATAGAAATGGAAAAGTTAAATAAAATTCAACAAGATATGGTTGACTTAGGTGGACATGTTCTACAAGTGAATAGTGATATTTTAAGTACCTTAGAAAAGGGGGAAATTTCGAAAATATCGAGTATCGAGCTTTACTCTAAAAAAACTTGGCGTGAAAAAATAGCTGAAATTGATAATCAAATTATTAATGTGTGCGCATTATATTCGCCAGAAGCAAGAGATTTAAGGCAGTTAGTGGCTTTTTTAAAAGTTACTAATGAGTTTGATCGTATTGAGAATAGTTGTCGTTCATTTGTACGTGACTTACCTATTGTTTTATCGGGCGATATGGATCAAAACAGTATTTTAGAATATGCGATTCCTTTGCAAAAAACTTGTGTAAAAGCGGTGAAAAATGCAATTGCATTACTTGACGAGGATGACAAGGAAGTCGTCAATAGCCTTTATAAAAAGGTTGTTTTAGAAGAGGATAAGAATGATGAACTTTATCAAATGATTGAAAAAAGTTTATTGAGCGAGCTTAATGAAAATATAGAACTATCACGAGAATATCAAGGCGTGATGTCGGCTTTGCGTCGCTTAGAAAAAATCGCAGATAGAGCCTTAAGTATTGGAGTACTTATGCATTATGCAAGAGTAGGCGGTACGATGAGCAAACCTAAGGTAGATGCGACATAAATTTTTTGTTAGCAGGATATTAAAATAATGAATACTTTAAAATCAGAGCTGCTTGATATTATTGAAAATGAGAAATTAAGCTCACGTTTTCAGCCGATTATTTCCCTAGCATCGCAGACTATTTTTTCTTTTGAAGCTTTGATTAGAGGGCCTTCAGCTTCCCCGCTACATAACCCCTTTAATTTATTTGCTGCTGCGGAACAGTGTGATTTATCAGTGCAGCTTGAGCATGCTTGTCGGCATACTAGCATTCGAGAGTATGCAGCGTTAAATTTGCCCCATAAATTATTTCTGAATGTAAGCCCACATGTTTTGTTGCATCCTGATTTTAAATCGGGAAAAACCTTACGCTTTTTGGAAGAAATGGGTATTGCTCCAGAATCCGTTGTGATTGAGATAACGGAGCAACAAGCGATTGAAGATTACGGTCTAATGCGTAGCGCAGTAGAACATTACCGAGGGATGGGCTTTCAAATTGCGTTAGATGATTTAGGCGCGGGTTATTCGAGCTTACGTGTTTGGACAGAATTAATGCCAGATTTTGTTAAGATAGATCGGCATTTTATTCAAGATATAGATAAGGACAAAGTGAAGTTAGACTTTGTTCGCTCTATTCAAGCCATGGCCATTGCAAGTAATTGCCAGGTTATTGCCGAAGGAATAGAAACCGAAGCGGAATTCCTAGTCATTGATGAGTTAGGTATCGCTTTTGCACAGGGATATTATTTTGCCCGCCCAGAAACAAAGCCTAAAACGCATATTGAAAAAAAGCTATTTAAGTCTTCGTTTAGGATGAATAAAATACAAGCAAAGGATGTATCGTTGCAGGTTGTGAGCATACAAAAGCAATATTTAACCATTAGTCCGGATATGCTGGTTTTTGATGTGCTTGGCCTGTATAGAAAGCAGGAAGCTAGACAGTTTTTACCTATGGTCACAAAAGCGGGTGTTTGTTGTGGTATCGTTTCTAAGGAGCAGTTTTTAACTAAATTATTTGCAAGTCAGTATGGTTTGGATCTTTATGGAAAAAAAGAAATTAGCCAGTTTATGACGCAGCGTGTCTTAAGTTTCGAAGCAAACAGTCCACTAGAGGATGTGAGTAAGCAATTAACGGCTCATTATCAATTAATGCCAGCTTTTGCTATTACTGATAATGGCCAGTATAAGGGAGTGGGAACTTTAATGGATTTATTGGCTGAGATTACTAAACAGCAAATAAAGAGTGCTAAGTACACCAATCCATTGACCTTATTGCCTGGTGCGCCGCCGATTAATGAAAAAATGAGCCTATTGCTAAGCCAAGGAAACCCCTTTTCGGTGGCCTTTTTTGATTTGGATCACTTTAAACCATTTAATGATGAATATGGATATGCAAAGGGAGATGAGGTCATTAAAATAGTCGCCAAATTATTAAATAAGTGGACGACTAAACAAATTGATTTGCTTGGACATATTGGCGGCGATGATTTTATTGTTATTTTTACAGATCCAAACTGGCAAGCTATTTGTCATTGTATTTTGAAAGATTTTGAAACAGAAGCTCTTGAATTATATAGTGAGGAACATCAAAATAATAAAGGAATTTCAGGCTATGACCGACAAGGGAATGCTTGTTTTTTCCCTATATTAAGTTTGTCGATTGGCGCTGTGCCTCCGAATGCCATTGCAAGTTGTGTTAATTATATGGAAATATCAGATTTAGCGGCTCAAGCTAAACATCAAGCTAAACTCATAAAAGGAAATAGTTGTTTTGTTAATCAGCGTATAGTGCCTGTTAATAAGCAAACTGGCAGAGCGGCCTAGGAAGTGGAACAGACGTTAATGGCTTGCTAGATTTTATTAAAAAATCCATAAGCAGTCGTCGAAGCTTATATTACATAGGGTTGATGAGGACATTGTGCGTTTAAAAAGCAGGCACTCCTTTATTTATTTAGCCCTGTAGGGTGGGTAATCTTAAAGGTATACGCATAAAAAACAATGTATGGTTATCACGCTAAAAACCCAATAATACGTTCAAGGGGTCAGCCAGCTTGATTTTTGACATTTTTTGCGATGCCCCCCCTTTTTTTTACGTCAAGTGATGTGATCGTTAGGCAAAAAAGAATTGACATTGACACAGATACCTTCTAGGTTACAATGAATAATGGTTTTAAGTTTTATTCACAAAGGGTTAGCCAAGTTTTATAAAAATGGTAGTAAGGTTGGAATTCAAGCCAACCATGCAAAGCGTTTAAGTTTAATACTTTCAAACTTAGATCAAGCCGAGTGTTCTGATGATATGGATTTACCAGGGTTACGGTTACATGAATTAACAGGTAACCGTAAGGGAATATGGTCTGTGTGGGTCAGTGGAAACTGGAGAGTTACGTTTCGATTTAAAGGTCGAAATACTGAAATAGTCAATTATGAGGATTACCACTAATGAGTATTCATAATCCTGCACATCCAGGGGAAATTATAAAAGATCTTTTAATTGAGCCTTTAGAGCTAACAATTACAGACGTTTCTAAGCATTTAAATGTAAGTCGTAAAACACTTTCAAAAGTATTAAATGCTAGAGGTTCTGTAACACCAGAAATGGCATTAAGGCTTGAATTAGTTTTTGAAAAACCATCCGCAGAACATTGGCTCCGCTTACAAAATGCATATGACCTTTGGAATTCAAGGCAAAAAACAGCTTTATTGAAAGTTGAGCCTTACCATTTGAATCCTCCACAAATAGCCTAACGAAAAATCAAAGGGTGTGCGGCCGAGCAAGGTCGATAATTCCAGCGGGTGAAAGTCCCGCTCTGGCAAGGTAGCTCAACCAAATAACAATAGGGGACGGACCACGATTAAATAAGTTATAACAGCGGATGTTTTTAATTTAACGCGTTCCCGCGTGGAATGCATACCGATCTTGATGGATGTACAGTATGCATTCCCACCGAGGACGGTGGGAACGAGAGCATGATGCGGTGAGGTACGAACCGCATCGCCCGGGATGGGATTAAGGATATCAACATGCCCCATTATCGGCGTTTTAAACAATTTGGAGTAATTTGATTTTTACCATTAACCTTGCCGAACGAAAAGACAAGCGTTTGTTAATTGCACAAGCGTGAAGGTTTGGTCGCATTCGCGTTTTCAGCTTTATGTAGCTAAAGGAATTTAGGCTTTTGAAAAATTAAAGGTGTAGTATTGTTTGTCTGTGTTAATAGCGAGGGAATGATGCGGTTCGTGCCTCACCACATCCTA
>JAQRMR010000099.1:0-13826 GCA_028599115.1 Methyloprofundus sp. | reverse complement strand
GCTTATATTACATAGGGTTGATGAGGACATTGTGCGTTTAAAAAGCAGGCACTCCTTTATTTATTTAGAAGGGCATTGTTTCCTCAATCCTGTTTTAATGGAGCGCTCACCACTTCCTTAGCTTTGTTTTTTTTAGCAAATCCCGAGCCTTTTTTAACTTTAGCTTTTAGCTCCAAGCCTTCAATCAGTGTTCGATAGTCCATACCTAGCTTATTCATTTCAGCAAAGCAGCGGGCGACAACAGCAATTGCATTGGGGACTTCATCTTTTTTCTTATAAGACTGTAGGTTTTTATCGCTTACTTTAATGAGTTTACTAAATTTTGGTAAACTAATTTCAGCATCAAGTAATAATTTTTTAAACTCTATAAAAGTCATCGCACCTTTTCCTTAGGAAGCATTCAATACCTTACATTTTATACTATTTTAAATATTTTATTGACCTAAATAAATAAAATATATACTATGGTTATAACTTATTACTATTAGTAAGTTATTTTATCTTTTAAATACAGGAAAAATCATGTCAAAAGTAATCAAGAAAAAAACTGCTCTTAAAGTTGCTAAAAAAATCACTAAAAAAGCCGTTGCTAAAAAAGTAATCGCAAAGAAAAATGCTAAGTCTGTTATTAAAAAAGCAACAAAAGCAGTATTAAACAAAAAAGCTAGCAACAAAAAATCAGCAAAGAAAATTGTTAAAAAAGCGGTAAAAAAAGCAGCTTAATTCTGCTTACTTTGAATGGTTAACCTCGATCTAGGGTTTAACCATTCAAAGCCATTACAGTCTCACTTTTAGTTAACACACCTACTTTTCATAACAGCTTCACAAAGGCGACTTCATTTTTTATTCTGAATATAAACACGCCATTGTCATAATTTTGTACGCATACCGATGTTAGTCTTTATCAATAGTCCTTTTGATACATCAATTTAACTCCCTCTTACTAATGACAGAAAACACAAACTACTTTGAAATCCCGGCTAACTTAACGATTAAAAAATTCATTTCTAAACTAAGTAAGCAAGTTGATTTGCAGATAATTTCGCAGCAATATACGATAAAAACATTTTACGACAGTTTCGACTGGCGCTTATATAGCGCTAATATGTTGTGCGAACATAAACATTCGCAGAAAAACTCTGAGTTAAGGTTAGTGAACAATAAAACAGGGCAGCTACTTTCTAGTATGGAAACAGAACAGGTGCCTGACTTTAGCCAACTTTTTACTGATGAGTCTTTTAGGCAGCTTCTTTCTCCTGAACTGCAAATGAGGGCCTTATTGCCTTTGTGCCATCTTTCTTATGAAGCTTATTTGATTAATATTTTAAATAAAGATCAAAAAACTATTTTGCGCTTACAAGTTGATGAATATGAGCTTTTAAACAATCGCCTTCAATTACTCCCTCTTAAAGGTTATGAAAAGGCGCATCAAAAAATTGCGCAGCTATTGCAGGATAAGTTCAATTTACTTCCTTCTGCCAGCTGTACGGTTTTAAATGAGGCACTAAAACATCAAGGGCGTAAACCTCAAGATTACAGCTCTAAGCTCAGCATAAAATTAAAACCAGAGATGCGTGCCGATAAGGCTAGTCAATTAATCTATAAACACTTACTGCATGCAATACATATTAATGAGGCAGGGACTATTGACGATACTGACTCGGAGTTTTTACATGATTTCCGAGTGGCTGTGCGTCGTACACGGGCAGGTTTAAGCCAGATTAAAAACACTTTACCTGCTGAAATAGTGGCTAAGTATGCTAGTTTTTTTGCTTGGTTAGGGCAGATTACAGGCCCTACTCGTGATTTAGATGTTTATCTACTTAGTTACCCCAATTACAAAGAAGTCTTACCAGAAAGTTTACAAGATGATATTGCACCGCTGTATGATTTTCTTATGCAAAAACAGCAACAAGCGCATAATGAATTAGCTGAGAAGCTTAAAAGCCCCGAATATACGAAGCAGTTGTTAGAATGGGAAACCTATTTAAAGCAATCCTTACCTAAAAAAGGTAGTACGACGGAAGCGAATCAAACCATTCAGGAACTGGCTGACTTACGTATATGGAAAGTATATCAACGGGTGCTGAAAGAAGGTGGAGCTATTGAGGCGGGCTCTCCTCCTGAAGCATTGCATGATCTAAGAAAAACCTGTAAAAAACTACGCTATTTAATGGAGTTTTTCCAAGACCTTTATCCTGCACAAGATATAAAAAGAGCAATTAAGTCATTAAAGGGCTTTCAGGCAATTTTAGGTGATTTTCAAGATTATGAAATTCAGGAATTAAGTATTAAACAGTTTAGCGAGGAAATGATGGCAAACCTGGTTGCATCTAACACGCTGCTAGCAATGGGTGTTTTAGTTCAGTATTTAGATGTTATGAAATGTAAGGCACGAAATCATTTTTCTGAACAATTTACTTTATTTGTAGAAGCTGAAAATAAAGCCATGTTTACGCAGCTTTTTAAGCATAAAGCATAGAGGACTATTGAATGACCATTATTGCAACCTATAATATAAAAGGTGGTGTAGGGAAAACATCAACTGCTGTCAACCTTGCCTTTTTAGCAGCACAAAGCAATTATAAAACCCTAATTTGGGATTTAGATCCACAAGGGGCGAGTAGCTATTACTTTAGAATAAAGCCAAAAGTAAAAGGTGGTAGTAAAGCGCTTATTGCAGGGGACAGAGATCTTGATGGCTTAATTAAAGCAACTGATTTTGAAAATCTCGATTTATTACCCGCAGATTTTTCCTTCAGAAATCTTGATTTAGTCTTAGATGAGCGAAAAAAACCGACACAGCGGCTGAAAAAATTATTAGCACCCTTAAGTGAAGAGTATGATTATATTTTTCTAGATTGCCCGCCGAATATTTCTTTATTGTCAGAAGCGATTTTTGAAGCTTCTGATTTATTATTATCACCGATTATCCCGACAACCTTATCGCTACGCACGCTGGAGCAACTAAAAAAGCACATCAAAGATAATAAGCTTAAGAATATTCAACTTTTGCCTTTCTTTTCTATGGCAGATAGACGGAAAAAAATGCATAGAGAGATTATTGAATCATTGGCCGAACAACACCCAGATATTTTGCAGAGCATTATTCCCTATGCGAGTGATATAGAACGCATGGGCTTAGAGCGTCAGCCACTTGGAAGCTATATTAATAAATCACGATCTGTAGAAGCTTATCAATCATTATGGCAAGAGTTGTTAGCCTTTTGAGCCTGCTTTTAATGCGAGAGATAGTTTTCAGGAGGTATGTGTCCGCCGAAAACAGGAGAATTTTGCTTAATTCTGAAAATAAACAGTTGCAATAAAAGTAAAATTCCATTAATTTAACCTGTTACATTGCTTAATAAAGGCTAGGGGTGCTTTCTTATTTAATAAGGAATGCTGAGATAAAACCCTTTGAACCTGAGACCAGCTAATACTGGCGTAGGAAAGCCCATAGAAAAACGCCACTGTTTTTTCTTTTGTCCGACTTGCGCCTTCGATTGATTAAAATTGGAGAACCCCATGAGCGCAGACTCTACGGATGTCAAAATTGACTCTTACCCCGCTTCAGAAAAAGTTTATATAGAAGGCAGTCGTCCTGATATTCAAGTACCGATGCGTAAAATTAGCTTGTCGGATACACCTGTGCATTTTGGTGCAGAAAAAAATCCCCCTTTATATGTATATGATACTTCGGGTGTTTATACCGACCCGAATGTTAAAGTTGATTTACAAAAAGGTCTGGATGGTATTCGTGATACTTGGATTGCTGAGCGTGATGATACTGAAGAATTAGCCGGCCCAACGTCAGACTTTGGTAAAGAGCGTCTTGAAGATCCTGAAACAGCCGATATGCGTTTTTCCCATATTCGCAAGCCACGCCGCGCTAAGGCAGGTAAAAATGTTTCGCAAATGCATTATGCACGCCAAGGTATTATCACGCCAGAGATGGAATATATTGCCATTCGTGAAAATCAAAATATACAAGAAATGCGTGATCAACATAAAGGTCAGCATAAAGGCAAATCATTTGGTGCTTCAATTCAGGCAGAAATTACCCCTGAGTTTGTAAGAGATGAAGTGGCACGTGGACGTGCAATTATTCCAATGAATATTAATCACCCAGAAGTCGAACCAATGATTATTGGGCGTAACTTCTTAGTGAAAATTAATGGTAACTTAGGTAATTCAGCTGTCACTTCGTCGATTGATGAAGAAGTAGAGAAAATGCTTTGGGGTATCCGTTGGGGTGGTGACACCATTATGGATTTATCCACGGGTAAAAATATTCATGAAACTCGCGAGTGGATTTTGCGTAATTCACCGGTGCCTATCGGTACGGTGCCAATTTATCAAGCGCTAGAAAAAGTAGACGGCAAAGCGGAAGATTTAACTTGGGAAATTTTCCGTGATACGTTAATTGAGCAAGCAGAGCAGGGTGTGGATTACTTTACTATCCATGCCGGCGTGCGTTTAGCACATGTGCCTATGACAGCAAAACGTATGACAGGTATTGTCTCGCGTGGTGGTTCAATTATGGCGAAATGGTGTTTAGCGCATCATACAGAGAGCTTTTTATACACGCATTTTGAAGATATTTGTGAAATCATGAAAGCCTATGATGTGTCATTCTCTCTAGGTGATGGTTTACGTCCAGGTTCAATTTATGATGCCAATGATGAAGCGCAATTTGCTGAATTAGAAACCTTAGGTGAACTCACTAAAATTGCTTGGGAACATGATATTCAAACCATGATTGAAGGGCCTGGGCATGTACCTTTACACATGATTGAAGAAAACATGACTAAGCAATTGGAAGATTGTCATGAAGCACCTTTTTACACATTAGGGCCTTTAACAACGGATATTGCTCCAGGTTATGACCATATTACTTCTGCGATTGGTGCGGCAAACATCGGTTGGTACGGTTGTGCCATGCTTTGTTATGTGACGCAAAAAGAACATTTAGGCTTACCTAATAAAGAAGATGTGCGTGAAGGGATTGTGACTTATAAAGTCGCTGCGCATGCTGCTGATTTGGCGAAAGGGCATCCAGGTGCGCAAGCACGTGATAATGCTATGTCTAAAGCACGTTTTGAATTCCGTTGGGAAGATCAGTTCAATATTGCATTAGACCCAGAAAAAGCACGTTCATTCCATGATGAAACTTTACCAAAAGATTCAGCAAAAATTGCTCACTTTTGTTCCATGTGTGGCCCGCATTTTTGTTCGATGAAAATATCGCAAGATGTGCGTGATTATGCCAAAGAAAAAGGCATTAAAGATGAAGAGGCCTTGCAAAAAGGGATGGATGAAAAGTCACAGCAATTCTTAGATGAAGGTGCTGAGGTTTATCATAAGGTTTAAATGTTATTCTTATTATCCACAGGATCGAACTCCTGAATAAATGGAGCGCAGGTCTTTAGCCTGCACTGATTCAGCGGCAGGCTAAAGACCTGCGTTCCAGTACCCGTTGATAATGAGAGGTTACGCAAAATGCTTAACTTAATGGCAGTGCCCCTTTTATCTGTATAGATAAAGGGGTTTTTTTGTTGGATTTTATTGCTAATTAGAAGGGCGTCTATTGGCTGTGGGATTAGGATATAAATAGTGAGTACATAATAGCGCTGCAAGATTTTTATATGACTAAAAAAATAATAGATGTCATTATCATCGGCGCAGGTGCATCCGGTTTAATGTGTGCGATTGAAGCAGCGAAGCGCGGTCGTTCGGTATTAATTGTGGATCATGCTAATAAAGCAGGAAAGAAAATCCTTATGTCAGGTGGTGGTCGCTGTAATTTTACCAATTACACGGTCGAAGCTGAAAATTATCTTTCTGAAAATGCCCATTTTTGTAAGTCGGCATTGAGTCGGTTTACCCAATGGGATTTTTTGGCCATGGTGCAAGCACGTGAAATTCCTTATCATGAGCGAGAGCATGGGCAGCTATTTTGCAATGAAACAGCGCGTGATATTTTAAATATGCTGCTCGATGAATGTCATAAAGCGAAGGTAAAAATTCAGCTGCAGACAACGATAAAATCGATTAAAAAAGAAGCTGAGCAGTTTGCCTTGCAAACGGAAACAGAAACATTAAGTTGCAGCTCTTTAGTGGTTGCGACAGGTGGCTTATCTATTCCAAAAATGGGTGCCAGTCCTTTTGGTTATAAAATCGCTGAACAATTTGGTATTGCTGTGACACCAACAAAAGCGGGCTTAGTTCCCTTTACTTGGCCTGAGCAAGAGAAACAAAAATTTTCTCAGCTATCGGGTATTGCTTTACCGGTTAGCCTTCATTACCAGCAACACAGCTTTACAGAAAATCTATTATTTACCCATCGAGGAATTAGTGGGCCAGCTGTTTTGCAACTCTCTTCTTATTGGCAAGAAGGGGAACGTATTGAAATTGATTTATTACCGAGTGTGGATTTGAACCAGGCTTTACGCCAAGCACAAACAGATAAAATAAAGTTGAAATTGAGTAACTATCTAGGCCAAATCTTGCCTAAGAAATTATTGCCTTTATTGGTGAGTGAAGATATATTAGGACTATTCGTGCTGGATTTATCGTATAAGCAGATAGCTTTAGTCACTGAGAACATACAGCAGTGGCAATTTACCCCTAATGGTACGGAAGGTTATCGCACGGCGGAAGCAACCGTTGGCGGAGTTGACTGTCACGCTGTTTCTTCTAAGACCTTAGAGAGTAATAAGGTGCAAGGCTTGTATTTTGTTGGTGAAGTACTTGATGTAACAGGGTGGTTAGGTGGTTATAATTTCCAGTGGGCTTGGGCTTCTGGTTGGTGTGCTGGGCAGTGTGTTTAATAGCACCTTCCTACCATTAAGAATATTATATTAATTTATTAGGACGTAACAAGAATGAAAAAAAAATCTATTTTGTCGGTATTAGGGCTTATTGCACTATCGGGTGTTGCGCTTAGCGCACAAGCAGAAGGTAATATTGAGGCAGGAAAAAATGCATTTGAAGCTTGTCGTGGGTGTCATACTTCGGTGGGGACCAGCAATGTTTACCCCACTTATTATGTTCCTAAAATAGGTGGACAAGTTGCTGCTTACACGTTTTCTGCTATGAAAACTTATCAAGGATCACAGCGCCCTCATAGAACAATGATGGCAAATACTCATGACCTAACAGACCAAACTTTGGAAGATATTGCAGCTTATTTAGCTCAAGATACTGAGGGTTCTACAACCGCGATTGCTAATGGCGGCGATAAGGTAAAGGGTAAGAAACTCGCTGCTGCCTGTATGGCTTGTCATAATGATGATACAGCTGCAACGGCAACTAACCCTCGTTTAGCAGGTCAGCATGCAAATTTCTTAGAAAAAGCAATGCAAGAATATCAAACAGGAAAACGTAATAATGTCTTGATGCAGTCTATGGTACAAGGTTTATCAGAAGATGATATTAAAGATGTTGCTGCTTATTTTAATAGCTTAAAAGGTCTAACAACCGTTAAATAAGTGATGTGTTGTGGAGCGATAAAGAGCTTGTATGTATCCTTTATCGCTATTTTAGCTTTTGAATAAAGAGAATTGTAATGGCAGAAACAGTTGAAGAATTAACGGTTACCTATGAAGATGGTGGCATCGAAACCGTTAAAGAATTAGATAAGAAAGTACTCACTAAAGGTGCGTGGGCGACCATTATCTATCGCTACCAAGATTGGAATAGGACAAAAGAAGAATACAGTCCTGATAAGTTTACGATTCGTCGTTACCAAAAGCGTGATGGTGAATATCAACCAAAATCAAAATTTAATATTTCTAGTGAAAAACAAGCGAGAGAAATTATTAAGGCCTTAGAAGGTTGGTTGGAGGAATAAGGACTAGTTTTGTGCTTATTAGGAGCGGAATCTATTATTCCGCTCCATTTTTTATTGTTCTTCTTCGGTAATACTGAGTGGGCTTTCTGTCTCTATCATTGGAATTTGATTTTCTAATGCGGCTGATTCACTAACAATCGTTTCACCTTCAAAATTAGCCCCTTTTTCAATCGTTAGTTCATGGTAGGTTAACTTTCCTTTTACATCGCCTTGAGACAATATTTCTATTGTAGGGCTTTGAATACTTCCTCTAAATAAACCGTTAATAATAATGCCTTTGGCAATAATATCGCCAATTACTCTGCCTTGAGTACTGATGGTAATCACATGGTCTGAATGTATTGTGCCTTCAAATTCTCCATCAATATGTAAAGAAGAGGTCAGTACAATTTCACCTTTGATCTGTGTGCCATAAGCGATAGTTGTTGCACATTTCTTTATAGCTGCTGTTGATTTTTTGTTATCATTTCTACCAAAGATTGCCATTTGATACCTGTGGTTGTTTTAAAGATTGAATCGTAATGTTTAAGGTCCCAGTTAATAAAATTAATCGGGTCAATCGAAACGCCAATATATCTTACTTCATAATGTAAATGAGGTCCGCTGCTACGTCCTGTATTACCACTCAATGCAATTTCTTGGCCTTTCATAATCAATTATACAGGGATTTTATTTAAATGCGCGTAGTAAGTTTTAAAACCATAGTTATGCGTTAGGATGAGTAGTTTTCCAAAGCCACTTTTTTTCTGGAAACCGATATAGCTAACAATGCCATCTGCAGGGGCAAAAATAGGTGTTTTTCGTTTAGCTTTTAAATCGATACCTTTGTGAAATTTCTTTTTATTGAGTGTAGGGTGAATGCGCCAACCAAAGTTCCCATTGATTTTAATAGTACGGAGTGGACTGCCGTTAGGGATGCTATTCAGCATGTGGTGCTTGTGAACGCTACTAATTTTGGCTAAATCAACGCGCTCTTGTAGTGGCAAGTCCTTGTCATCATTAAGACCAATCAGTGATTCAATGTTTTCCAAGCTATCACTGAAGTTTTTTAGCTCTAAGGTTTTTTGCTCGATTTGTGAGCTTAATAAGCCAATACGTTGTTCGTAATCATTATTTAAAGTGGTTAATTCAGTTTTTTTATTATTTAAGCTTTCTACGTTATTAGAAAGTATGTTGATAACAATAAAGCCAATAATAAAGCTGCTTAAAATAAGGACAGCAATGGCAAAGATTATTTTCTTGATGATTTGGTGAGCATTAAAATGTTTTGAACCATTAAAATCTGTGATGGTGATAATCAGCCTATCGCGCATTGAGACATTACCTTTAGGTAGCGTTAAAAGAGAGCTGTGCTTACAACATTAAGGATGACTAATTTAACATTTTTCTTAGGAAAATTCAGGTTGCTGAAGACTTTTTATAAAAATAAGGTTAGTTTTAATGCCATTGAATCATCTTGAGATTTAGCATATCATCATGTAATGAAATTACTTCTTCGGCAAGCATGTGTTTTTATACTTTTATTACTGCAGGCCTTTGCACCTCTAGTGCATGCGCATACAGAAACAGTAGCTAATGATAGTCGTGTACATTTACATGATTTCCAAAGTTATATTTCAGTAGAGAGTAGTAATGGTATGGCATTATTACCTGAGCTGCAGCATGTAGATATCGTTATTGCTTTAAGCCCCGCGATTAAAGAAAAAAATGATTTAAAAGATTTATTTCCTAGCTTATATGTTCAGTTATATTTGTGGCATTCATTTCAGCTGCAGCAACTTGAACAAAGTATTGATTTCCCCGCTTTATTTAAAATTAGGCAAACTAGTTTTAAACACCTCGTTACAGCGCCACGCGCACCACCTAGCTATCAACCTTTATAAATAGCTTTAGTTTATTTATTAGGCTTTTAATGTTTGTGTTGTTTTACCTAATGACATAAGTAATAAAATCAATAGTTTAAAATTTCTAGCATCAAAATAATTCGGTACAGTTAATTTAACTTGCACCCCATTATTGATAGAAATTATTTTTTAGGATCAAAAATGTTGTGTAGACCATTTGTTATGGCGTTTATTTTGCTAACGCCTATTTCCGGGCAAGCTGAAAATAAGTACCTTGTCGATCATATCGATAGCATAAAAGTGAGCCATACTTTAAGTTTGTCTTTATTAGTTAGGCAAAGCGTAGAAAAGTATCCTGATTATCAATTACTGATTGCTATGCAAGAAGAAAGTGATGCATTGCACCAGAGAGGGAACCAGTGGTTAGCTGGCGGAGCTCAAGTTTATGTAGATTATAGAGATGATTTTGCAGGCTCAGGAACCGGCGCTTATGAGGTGGATGCGGGAGTTTCTGTTGCTTTATGGAAGTGGGGGCAACGTAGCACAGGGCAAGAGTTAGCACATTATTCTGAACAACAGTTGGCAGCCAAAGATCAGTTTATCCACTTAGAGGTGGCAGGCCTAATCCGTCATGCTTTATGGGACATTAAAATGGCGCAGCAGCAATTACTCTTTGCACAAGCGCAATTTATGTTTTCTGAGCAGCTATGGGCAACAGTCAAACGTCGTGTTGATTTAGGAGATTTAGCAAGAACAGATTTGTTGTTAGTGCAAAGTGATATGCTGCAAAAAAAATCCAAGCTTATTCAAGCAGAAGCTAAGGTGATGCACGCCCGTAAAGCTTATTTTTATCTCACTCAATCAGACGTTATGCCTGAACATATCGAAGAGACTTTAAGTGAGCTTGAGGAAATCACTAATGAGCATCCAGCATTGCTGATGATTAATGCGCTTATTTTGCAGAAAAAATCAAAAATTAAATGGGTAAAGGCAAAGGGAACAGGGCAGCCTAGCTTTTCAATTGGGGGAAATACTGAGCGAGGCGCAAGAGGTGAAGATACCATCGATAGTATTACTTTTGGTGTTTCAGTGCCCTTTGGTGGCGGCGCTTATACTGCGCCTAATGTTGCCGCTGCAAATAGTGAATATGTCGCTGCTGAAGTAGAGAGATCACACCTTCATAGAGAACTGTCTTTGGAGCTACATGAAGCTGAACATGATTTAGAAATTGAACAAGCGAGTTTTGAACTGGCTAAGAAAATGGAAAGTAATGCGCAGGAATATATAAAAATGGCTAGTTTAAGCTTTGATGCGGGAGAGATTAATCTAATGGACTATTTGAAAATTCAATCACGCTCACAATTAGCAATTAGTCAATTGGCAGAAAGTAAACTGAAGCTACAACGTAATATAGCCTTATATAACCAAGCAGTGGGAGTATTGCCATGAACAAATTAATCATGATGGCTTTTGTTTTGGTGAGTTTTTCCTTACAGGCAGAAACTGTGCAACTGACTAATGTGCAAATACAAAATTTAGGGATTGAGCTAGGTTCAGCACAGGAAATCACCAGTATCCCTTTATTTGATGCGCCCGCACAAATCACTATCCCTCCGAAAAATGATTATATAGTCAGTACCTTATATGCCGGGCTTATTAAGAAAATTAACGTGGCCGTGGGGGATGAAGTTAAAAAAGGGCAGGTTTTAGCAGTGATTAATAGCCCTGAATTACTACAGTTACAACGGCAACATTTAAAATCAGTCAATGATTTGAAACTTTCTGAGGCTGAATTTTTACGTGATCAAAAACTATTTAAAGAAGGCGTTATTTCAGATAGGCGTTGGTTAAAAACAGAAATGAGCCGCCAAGTATATCGTTCTTATGTGGATGAAACACGACAGCTACTTAAGTCGCTTGGCTTTTCTACAAGACAGCTGAAAAATTTAGAAAATAAACATAATATTAGCAGTCAATTAAATATTGCAGCACCGATAGCGGGTGTTGTTTTAGAGAGAAAAGTCAAAGCAGGGCAAAAAGCAGATGCTTTATCAGCGTTATTTCGTATCGCTGATTTAAGTACCTTATGGCTAGATATTAATATTCCTCAGCAAAGAATAAATGAAGTACAGCTAGGAGATAAGGTCACTGTTTTGGGTGTTGAGATGAATGCTAAAATTTTCTTATTAGGGCAGAATGTAAATACGACAACGCAAACCGTTTTAGCACGAGCAGCTATTGAGGGAACTGTAAAAAACTTAAGGGTTGGACAAGTTTTGAGTGTGCAAATTAACCAAGCGACGGATGCCGTTGTGTACCGTGTTCCGAATAGCGCAGTGATTAAATTGCAAAGTCATGACACTCTATTTATTAAAACCGACTCAGGTTTTATTGCTCAAGCGGTAATAGTCGTTAGAAAAAATGCCCAAAACCTAATTATTTCAGCAGCATTAAAAAAGACCGATATTATTGCATTGAAAGGTGCGGTGGCATTAAAAGCGAACTTGCTTGGTTTGGGTGGAGCTGAATAATGTTTGCCTTAATACGCTTTTCTTTAACGCAGCGTTTGTTAATGTTGCTAATGACACTTTTATTAATAGGGGGAGGTTATTCGGCATTTAAGAATATGCCAATTGATGCATTTCCGGATGTATCAGCGGTACAAGTAAAAATTATTATTAAAGCCTCGGGAATGCCGCCTGAAGAAATTGAAGCTGTTTTACATAAGGTGGAAGGGGCTAGTGATGTTTTTACGAATCAAAATGAAGGCATGCAGTATTTGCAAATTACGGTTAATCGCCTTGCTGCTGGTCGTTTAGGTTTAAATGTAGAACAAATAGAGCAGATTTTAAGGGCGCAAATTGAAGGTCTGGATTTAGGTGTTGTACAAGAAGGCGTACGCCGAACTAGCTTGATTTTGAAGGCGAATGCAGACAGTGCTAGTTTTGAAAATTTACAAATTACGTTAGCAGAGGGTGGCATGGTGCCTTTATCAATGCTGGCCAGTATTGATAAAGTTAATGGTATTGTTTCTATACAACGCGAGCATAGCCAGCGTTTTGTTGTCATACGTAGTAATGTCGAAGGGCGTGATTTAGTGGGTTTTGTGGATGAAGCAAAAGCTGCGGTTACTGAGCAGGTTAAACTTCCTGCAGGCTATACACTGAAATGGGGCGGGCAGTTTGAAAATCAGCAGCGCGCAGCAAAACGGCTTGCTATTGTCGTGCCGGTTTCGTTATTGCTTATTTTTCTATTGTTATTTACCACGTTTGGGTCATTCAGGCAGGCGGTGTTAGTTTTTTCAAACATTCCTTTAGCAATGGTGGGTGGCGTTCTTGCATTGTGGGTTTCTGGCGAATATTTATCTGTTCCAGCCGCCATTGGATTTATTGGTTTACTGGGTGTTTCAGTGCCCAATAGCGTTATGTTGCTGAGTTATTTTAATCAATTGAGAGCATCTGGTATGGCTATGTCTGAAGTAGTTATATTGGGTACTGAGCGTCGATTGCGGCCGGTATTGATGACGGCTTCTTTAACAGCATTTGGTTTACTACCTATGCTATTTTCTACAGGGGAAGGCTCAGAACTTCAACGCCCTTTAGCGATAGTGATTATTGGTGGGCTACTTTCATCGACTTTTTTAACACTGGTTTTATTACCGATACTTTATAAAAAATATGGTGAGTCAAATAGGGAGGTTTTATGAGTGAACAAGAGGTCTTAGTTAGCATTAATGTTCCACCAATATTAGAAGAGGAATTTGTTGATTGCTTATTGGCAGTGGATGAAATTGAAAGCTTTAATAGTCGCCTGGTTAATTCGCACAGCAGGCATGCGCATGAAGAAATGAGTATAGCGGAACAAGTTGCTGGACGGAAAAAGTTGGTGAATTTTCAAGTATATATTTTAGAAGGGCATATTTTTACTTTAATTTCACAATTAAAAAGGTACTTTTCTGAATCAGGTATACAATACTGGGTATTATCCGTTCTAAGTAAGGGTAATCTTTAATAGAATTAGCATTAAATCAGCTGTTATGGAGTGAAGGTAGTGTGATTATATTTATACGAAATATTGGAATAGAAGCTGCGCATATAGATATTCTTGATTTTATTGAGTCAGGAATGACT
>JAQRMR010000098.1 GCA_028599115.1 Methyloprofundus sp. | reverse complement strand
TGCTTTAGGTGCTAGTTCTGAAAGTTGGATGGGGCACCAGATTACATATGACTTTTGGCAAATTGAACAGCATAAACCTGAATTAGGTGTGCATGTGTTAAATGTTGCCTAATCAAAAAAACAGCTGACTATTAAAAGCCCTGCCACTTTAAATTGCATCTGATTTGCTTGTTATTTAGGATCTGGAGCTGCGCTTCAAATCCTAAATAACTAAGCGTTCGACAGGCTATTTTTCAATGCAATCAATAAACCCAAAGCAATAAAAGACCCTGCAGGTAGTGCCGCGAGCAATAAGCCGGAATAATCATCTACGATTATTGTTTGCCAGTTTTTGGCATAGTTACCAAAAAGTAGTTCCGCTTGAGAGAATAAACGGCCTGAGCTGAGTATTTCTCTAACCCCACCGAGAATAACTAAAACAAAACTAAAGCCTAGGCCCATCGCTAAGCCATCCAGCAGGCTAGGGATAAACTTGTTTTTAGAGGCAAACACTTCAGCTCGACCAATGATGGCGCAGTTAGTGACAATCAGTGGGATGAAAATTCCGAGCGTTTTATAGAGTTGGTAAAAATAAGCATGCATTAATAGCTCAATCATTGTTACGGTACCCGCAATAATCAAGACAAATAACGGTAGGCGTATTTCTGGCAAAATGGTTTTACGCGCTAATGAAATGCAGCCATTAGATAAGATAAGAGTGAGAGTGGTTGCAATACCGAGTGCAAGGCTGTTAATCACTGTATTACTAACAGCCAGCAAGGGGCATAAGCCTAAAAGGGCGACTAGGGCTTGGTTATTTTTCCATAAGCCATTTTCTAGTATTTGTTGATAAGTCATTTTAATTGCGGAAATATTTGCAGTTTATATTGTTGGAAAAATAACCCTATTTTTTTGACTTCATTCACCACGGCTCTAGGGGTAATGGTTGCACCGGTAAATTGATCAAAGCTGCCTTGATCTCGCTTAACGGCCCATTGGGCTTGTTGCATCTCTGCTAAGGTTTTATGTTGAAAGCCCAATATCCAGTTGGACTTTTTAAGCTCTATTTTATCACCTAGCCCTGGTGTTTCTTTATGATCTAAAATGCGTACGTCTAGGATGGTTCCGGTTATATCTAAAGCGGTTAGTAATTGAATATTACCGCTATAACCCTGCGTTGTTGTGGATTTAATAATTGCTGCGACGGGCGTGTCTTTTTGATAAGCGCGATAAATCGTATGGTTTTTTAGTGTTATAAGGTCTTCACTGGGAATATTATCATAAAGAGTTTTGGGTAAAACGGACTGTAGGCTTTGTAATAAAGCTTCACGTTCATTATCAATGATTTTATTTTTTGTTTGATGAAAAACAAAACTGACTAGCCCTATGATTATAAATGAGAAACAGGCAAGGCGAACGGCTGCGGAAAGTGGCGTAGAGGTTGGCATAGTTTAGGCTTTATTTTAATAACATTAAGTCAAAAAATGAGGCTATTTCCCTTTTAAATAATAATCAATACTGGGTGCGCTCAGGTTGGCTAATAAAACAGCAAAAGCGGCGGCATCGGGATAGCCGCCCCAAGTCCGAATACAATAAATCAAACTGCCGATTAGCAGCCCATAAATAAGTCGTCCCTTTTTACTGCTACTGGCTGTTACGGGGTCTGTTGCAATAAAAAATGCACAACAAAGTGTTGCACCTGCCATTAAATGAAAAGTAGGACTACTGTATAGGCTGTTATCAATACTATAAGCGATACTTGCGGGAATGAGTAAGCCTAAAATAACAGCCGTTGGAATCGCCCAGTGAATAATTTTTTTATGTAATAGAAATAAGCCGCCTAGCAAATAAGCGAGATTAATTAGTTCTCTATTTTTATCTGCGATAAAGCCAAAAAGAGCTTGTTGTTGAATGTTTGCTAGGTTTTGACCAAGATGTAACTGTGTTTTTGTCAGATCAAGAACCGTGGCGCTGGTGGTGCCATCAAATGCTATTTGTTCAGAAAATATGAGCTGAAACGCATTGCTGAAATCTAAAAATGCAAAAGGGCTTTGCCATTGTGTCATTTGTAGAGGAAAGGAGATAAGTAAGAAAACATAAGCAGCCATGGCAGGGTTAAAGGGGTTGTAACCCAAGCCGCCATAAATATGTTTGGCAATTAATATAGCAAAGAGTGTTCCTGTGATAACGACCCACCAAGGTGCAATGCTAGGGATAGCGATAGCAATGAGTAACGCGGTCAATAGTGCGCTGCCATCAGATAGCGCGCTGACAATGTCCCTTTTTCGAGCGGTTAAACAGAGTGCTTCTGTTAGGAGTGCTGTGCCGATAGCGAGGCATATCTGCATAAGAATACTGAAGCCAAAAAACCAGAATTGTACGGCGATAGCAGGGAGTAGTGCTGCGATAACATGAAACATAATACGCTGAACGCTGTTATTGCTTGGGGTAAACGGTGAGCAAGAGGTGGGGAATTGCATTAGTTGAGTTTCCTTTGAGCCGCTGCCGCTTTCATTTTTTCAATAGCGGCTTTGCGCTTTGCTAGTTGCTGGGCTTTTTCTTGTGCTATTCTTAATTTTCTGTGTTGCTGATTTTCAAAGCGTTCTTTTGCGAGTGCGGCTTGTTCAGTTTGTCTGTGTTTTTGTGTGATTTCTGCTTTGGCGATACGAAAGGCTTGCACAAGCGGTATTTTACTGGGGCAGACGACATCACAACAACCACATTCAATGCAATCAGCGAGCTGATAGTCTGTGCAGTTATCCCATTCTTGAGAGCGGCTATACCAATACAGTTGCTGTGGAAGTAATTCAGACGGACAGACTTCGGCGCAATCACCGCAACGAATACAGGGTTGGGTATCGGCTTGTTTGAGTGGTTCTATTAATAAGCAATTGCTGGTTTTTATAATGGCGATGTCATCGGAAGCCAGGGCAATGCCCATCATAGGGCCACCCATAATGAGTTGCTCTGCGTGGTTGGTGTAACCTTGGCAGGCTTGTACCAAGTCTTTAATAGGTGTACCAATTTTTGCTTGTAAGTTTTGTGCTTGCTTTATGCCTGCGCCCGTCACAGTAATAACGCGCTCAGTTAAGGGCATGCCTAAGATAATAGCTTGGTAAATAGCAAAACTGGTGGCGATATTTTGGCAGATAAAACCTGATTCAAAAATTAATTTTTGCGCGGGAATTTTCTGGCCGGTGATGGCTTGAATTAGCTGCTTTTCTCCACCAGCAGGGTAAATGCTGGGTACTTTTTGTATTTGGATATCTGTTGTTTTTATAGCAGATAAAAGTGCAGCATAGGCTTCAGGTTTCGAGTCTTCAATGGCAATAATGCAGCGTGCTGTTTGTAGAATATGCTGAATGATCAAAGTGCCTTGAATAATGTTTTTTGCTGAGCGAATCGCTAAGCTTTCATCACAGCTAATATAAGGTTCACATTCTGCTGCATTAATAATAAGAGTATGAATGGGCTGTGAGTTATTGAGCTTCTTGGCCGTTGGAAAGGCAGCGCCGCCTAAACCAACAATGCCTGCGAGGTGAATTTTTTCACGTAAAAATTCACGATTTTGTTGTTGATAATCTAAACAAGGCTCTGCCTCTAATACTGTTTCTAAACCATCGGTTTGTAGAATAATACAGTTTTCAGCTAAGCCAGAAGGGTGGGCAATTAAGCGCTTTTCAATCGCTGTGATGGTGCCAGAGCTTGCGGCATGAATCGGGGTTGATAACGGGCTATCAGGCGTTGCGATAACTTGCCCTTTCTTTACATAATCGCCTATTTTTACACAGGATTTTGCATAGCGATTGGAAGCTAAAAATAAAGGGTAAACAAGCTCTTTTGCTATTGGAGGCGTGATGATTTTACTGACGTGTTTATGGCCGTCTAAAATGATTCCTCCAGTAAAAGACGCTGTTTTTTTGCGCCATAAGAAATCAAACATGATCCGTCCATTGCCAATGGTTTGCTGATTTTTCTAGTGGGCGCATGATAATACAATCGACTGGGCAGGGGCTAATGCAAAGCTCGCAGCCGGTACATTCTGCAGCAATAACGGTATGCATTTGTTTAGACGCGCCTAAAATAGCATCAACGGGGCAAGGTGGAATACATTTTACGCAGCCGATACAGTCTTGTTCGATAATAAAAGCCACAGCAGGTGCTTTTTGCTCACCAAATTCAGGATTTAAGGGTTTGACTTCTTTACCTAATAAATTAGCTAAAGCAAGAATACCCGCTTCACCATTAGGGGGGCATTGGTTAATCTCTGCTTCATTATTGGCAATGGCTTCTGCATAGGGTTTGCAGCCGATATAGTTACATTGGCCGCACTGTGTTTGTGGCAACAAATCATTAATTTGCTCGACTAAGGGATCGCTTTGGACTTTTAATTTTTTGTAAGCGTACCCTAGTAATAGGCCTAAGAAAGCAAAGATTAAGCAAAGAACTAACATTAGTCTAAACCTATAAACCCCATAAAGGCCATCGACATTAAGCCTGCAGTGATTAAGCTAATGGATGCACCTTGAAAAGGTTGGGGCACATCGCTGGCATGAATACGTTCGCGTAAGGCAGCAAATAAAACTAAGACTAAGCTAAAGCCGATGGCAGTCGCAAAACCAAAGACAAAGGACTCTAGTAAATTATGCTGTTCTTGAATGTTTAGCAACGCAACACCAAGTACGGCGCAGTTTGTAGTGATCAGCGGTAAATATAAGCCCAATAGTTTATGAAACCGTGGACTCAGCTTATGTAAAATAATTTCAGTTAATTGCACGACAACGGCAATTACTACAATAAAGCTAATGGTGCGTAAATAAGTAAGCTCTAGGGGAAGTAAGATGTAGTGGTACAAAAGGTAACTGCTGACGGAGGCGAGTGTCAGTACAAATGTGGTTGCCAAACCCATGCCAATTGCTGATTCTAGACGTTTTGATACACCTAGAAAAGGGCATAGGCCAAGGAATTTAGTGAGCACGAAATTATTGACTAAAATCGTGCTTAACAATAACAGTAGGTAATGTTTCATAACGCGAGTTTTTTAGCGCTACTTACAAATTTATTTTCTTAGCACTAAAAGCAGGTAGGACAATTAAGGTACAAATTAGGGTAAAGGAAATACCAATAGCTAATAATAGCCCCATACTTGCGATACCTTGGTGGTTAGTAAAAGCTAAGCTAGTAAAGCTAAGTAAGGTGGTTAATGAGCTAAAAAACACACCACGAGCTGTGCTGGTTTGTAATAAGTGTTCGTCAGCTGATAATCCTGAATTAAGGCGGTGCATAATATGGATTCCGCTATCAACTCCCATACCCATTAATAAAGGCAAAGCGATGATATTAGCAAAATTGAATGGGTTATTTAATAACACATTGGCCGCAGCGGTTAATAATCCTGCTAAGAATAATGGCCAAATGACTAAGAGAGAGTTACCTAGGCTTCTAAGTAAGACTAATAGAACAATAAAGATAATAATAAAAGCGGTGGAAAATGCTTGCACAAAGACTTTAGAGATGACTTTGCCGGCAGCTAAATCTGAAACGGGTAAACCGGTTACTGAGTTATCAATGGTTTGCACGTCTGTGGCAAATTCAGTTAGGTTTGCTGCGATATTTAGGTCTTTTTTAGGGTCAATAATGACTTTATAAATACCTGATTGACTGACCCAGTTTTGTTTAATATAGCTAGGTATATCTTCTAAACTATATTCATGTGCGAGTAAGCTCGTGCTTAACTGCTGCATAGTGAAAGGAAAGAGCTGTAATAGGCTGGTCTCTAGTTGTTGGTAATTTGTTTTAGGCTCAGCTTGTGCATCGGCGGCAACGATGAAGTCAGTAATATCTTGCTGTAATTTTTGTAATAATTCAGGTGAGGCATTGATAATGGGTTGTCTGAGAGCGGTGTTAATTTTAGCTTGTAAATCCAATAGACCTTGGCGTGAATCTGCTTTCTCTAAAGGGCGGTTAAAGCTGTCTAAATCAGCGCCTAAGACGAGGTCTAAATCTTCAATGATTTCTAATTTATCTGCTTGGGCTTTGGCCACAAAGCTATTTAAGGTAATCGCTTTATTAACGCTAGGGAGTTGTTTAACCTGATTAGCTAAAGTATCTGCGCTGTCTAGTGAATCGCTTAAGCCTATAAGCACAAAAGGGGAGCGATATTTGGATTGTAATAAGTCTTTAAATGCACGGACTGATTGGCTGTTTTGATCGCGTAAATTAACGGGGTTAGAATCAAGATAGACGTAGTTAAGTGAAAAGGCCGCAGCAATCGCTAATAAAATTGAGGTATAGCGAATGGGTTTTGCATATTTAAAAGGGAAGGTGCATACATAACAAGGTAGGTTATTTGCCTGTTTTTGGCGGATTTGTTTGATAGCAAATACTTTAAGCAGAGCAGGCAAAAGTGTTAATGAGGTAATCAAGCCAACAAACATACCACCACCTGAAATTAAGCCTAGCTCAGAAACACCTTCGTAATCGGTTGGGATAAAAGCAAAAAATCCAATGGAGGTGGTGAGAGCACATAAAAACAATGATGCGCCTAAAATGCGTACACTTTTTTGAATAGCTTCTTCGCTGGTCATTCTTTCTTCCCAGCACTCACGGAAGCAAAGGCAAATATGGATAGCAAAATCGACGCCTAGGCCAATGTAAAGGATGGCAAAAGCAACGGAAAGAACATTTAAGTGCCCGACAGCAAGTGTTGCAAACCCTGCAGTTAAAATTAAACCAACGATAAGCACAGCCAAGGTACAAAGGACGATTTTAATCGAGCGTAAAGCAAGGAGTAACACGATAATGACCAAAGAGAGCGCAAATAACCCAGAGTAAACCGTGTCTTCAGCTAAAACACGCATCTCATCTTCAGCGAGTGCGATTTTTCCCGTCATGCGAATGCTGATTTGTGGATCTTTGAGTTGAATCTGCTGAATAATTTCGCGTGCAAAATCTAATGACTCTTTGGCGGGCTGTAGGTTTTTGAAGTTAGCAATAGGTTTGGCGCTAACAATACTGCGTAAAGTATTTCTGTCACTTGATTGGTTAACGTCAAGTAGTTTCTGCCAAGATAAAAAATGTGTTTCTTGAGATTGTACGGCAAGCAGTGATTGATCTATTTCTGTTAATAATGGATTAAGGTCTAAAGGTAAGCCGCTATCGGTGTTTTCTAAGGCGGTGCCTAAAATATCTAGCAAACCACGCAGGTGATAATTTTGTGAGAGATGGCCAATAAAAGGTTGGGCATCAGCAAGTTTTGTTGCTAAATCATCGAGTTCATCTATTTCTAGGTAAAGCAGCCCTTGTTGCTTTAAAAAATCATTATCATCAGGGATATAGACAAATTCAAATAGCTGTTGGTTAGCGTTTAAGCTATTTTGTAAACTATTCGCTGCTATGCTTGTTTGTTCGGCTGTCGGTGACTCGACAACGAATAAAATAGTATCAGCATCTTGAGGAAACTCTTTTTCCCAGCGGATGCGATTTTTTTGAAAAGGCAGGTCTTGAGATAGTAAGGTTGATGTATCTGTATTGATGCCTAAGTTATTGATAGTGTAGTGTACGCTTGCTGCACTAACGGCAATAAACAGAGTAATGACTAGCCATGAAAAGCGAAGTATTTTTTTGCTCCACCAAGATAGTGCTTTTTCTAATAAATCTGCAGATTTTTGTGACATAGTATTTTATTAAAGGTAGGGGCTACAAATAGCTGGTTTTAAGTGCTCGCTAATAGATCTTTCGCGTTTAGTTTGCCTTGCAGGTATTGCGTGATTTCCTCACTGCTAAAGCCATAATCTTCAAGCGAATAATGGTGGCTACTTTTATAAGATTTAGCGGCGGTGCAGTCTTTGATTAATTGTGTTGCATAGTCTGTGCTGATTGGCATGCCAAAGTGTTGATAAATTGATCTTACGGTGATTTCAGGCTGAGTGACTAAATCCGTATATTCAATATCAAAGATATCTTTTTTATCAAATTGAGATTGGTAGTTAATAATGCCTTGGTAATTGGTGCGCACCATTTCTACTACGCTAAAGCTTTCATATTTATTTTGGTAAACATGTGGTGAGTGAAAAGACCAAGGTTTAGAGAATACGCTTAAAGACGATGCGACTGATTTAAGGATTTCGCTATGGATATAAATGGCGCGCATATCAGGAAATGCATCGTGGTAAATACCAAGGCGGCCACCCGCAACTGCATTTTTAGCAAGAAATGTTTTGTTACCTGTTGCGTAAACATGACGTTGAATGGATAAGCGAAAATTTCGAGCAATTTTCTTACGTGCTTTAGCGGGCAGCTTATCAATGGTGTAGAGTTCGGGTATTTCGTGTATATAAGGAAAAAACAAAATTAAACCGGGTGCTAAGAAGCTACTAACAAAAAGGAATTCATCTTCTTCGGAATAGCGTACCCCGGCTTTATGCAGCCCATCCCAGCCTTTAAAAAAATAATTATCAATTTTTTCTATAAGCTTAGAGAGGGGGTTGCCAATTTGTTGATCTAGCTTTGCTGTCAGCATGACAAATTTATATAAAGTAATGGAGTTAAATAAAGATTGCCATAAACTTAAATAAGTAAACTGCTCATCTTTTTCTAGCATTCTATGTAGAAAAGTAGAGCCGCTGCGGGGGTTACTTAAAATAAATAAGGGTTGCTTGACTTCTTTGCGCCAAAATCCTGGAAATAGAATATAGTCTAAAGCCTGAAAAAAAGAAACAATTAAGCGAAAGGCTAAAATAGAGGGAATAATAATGCAGCCAACGAAAAATATGAATTTAGGGTGAAAGTAACGCGGGCTAAACATGCGTGCGATGAGCTTTAAAAATATTGGCCAATACAGAAAAAACAAAACAACTCCAAGGGCTATGTGGTAGCGAGTGGCTTAAATAGTGTGGCGATTAAGGGATTAATCCATCAGACTTGTAGCCATATTTCTAGGTAATAAGCTAAAGATCTGAGACAGAGCCACTGAATAATGCTGTAAATTATAACAGATTAGCTAAGGGTGATGTGGCTGAGGTGTTGTTTTCTATGGAGCGCGTAAAATAAAATGGGTAATTTATTTTATGCGCTACGGAATAGTTATGTTGCTTATGATAAGTTAGCTAAAGCTAATTTTGCTTGCTCTTGTTGTTGCTGTTTTATTTTAAAAGAAATGCTAGTAGGGTCTAATTTTGCATTGACAGCTTTAGTTAAGTAGCCTGCTGCTTGCGTTTTATCACCTTGGTTTAATAAAAAAGCGGCATAGTAATAATTACTAGAGACACCGTTAGGGTTAACTTCTAATGCTTGCAATAAATAGCCTTCAGCTTCTTTGTCGTCGCCAAAAGCAATAGGCCAGCCAGGTGTTTTATAGTAGATGACACCCATAGTGACTAATGCAGAGCCTTCACGAGCTTCTGGGTCAATTTCTATGGCTTTATCTAATAAAACTTTTGCTTGATTGACTAAGCCAAGAGCAACAAAAATAGAAGCATCTTTAGCCATAGTTAATAGAATCGTTGATTTTAAAATAAGGGGCTCAGCTTGTCCGGGAAAGCTTGTGACCACATCACTAATATCATTAACTAAGGATAAGAAAATGTTTTTACGCTCATCAGAGGGTTTTTCTTCTGTTGTGTTGACCCAAGATGCTTCAATTTTTGAGACGCGCTCAGACATAGAGCGAGCAACTGCGCTTTGGGTGAATAGTAGCAAAAAAACAACAAAAATTAAATTTTTCATGTTTTTAGTATAGGTAACTGTAAAATTAATTCAACTGTTTAGCTGTTTATATTTAAAGTAAAAAGGCTTAAGTAATCATAAGTAATTGATTTTTAAGTTGTTATGTTTTTTCTATGTGAAATCATTGTGGTTTTTTGTGAACTGATTGCTAAGAAAATCTGCATTTGTTGCGTAATTACAACAAACTGATGATTTTTTGATGCAGTATGCAGAAAAGTAAATATAAGCACTAAAATTGATAAGATGAATATTAAGGGTTGAATAGGGGGGAATAATGAAAAAAAGTAATTTTTATGCATTTTTAACGCGGTTACGATGGATAAAGCGCTGGGGCTTAAAGCGTAATGCTTATGAAGAAAATGTGATGGAGCACTCTTGGGAAGTTGCTACGATTGCACATGCCTTAGCTGTAATAAAAAATAGAAATTTTAATGGTTCTGTGGATGCAAATGCGATTGCAGTTGCGGCTTTGTATCATGATGTAACAGAGGTGATTACAGGAGATTTACCGACACCTATTAAATATCATTCCCCAGCGATTCAGCGTGCCTATAAAACGATTGAGCAACAAACACGAGATGAATTATTAAATATTTTACCGGAAGAGTTGCAGCAAGATTACCAGCCTTTAATCAATGAAGATCTGCAACCCAAGGTAAATCAACAAATTATTAAAGCAGCTGATAGAATTTCTGCGTATTTAAAGTGCCAAGCGGAGTTGAAGGCAGGAAATCAAGAGTTCGAAACGGCTGCAAAAAGAATTAGCGCTGATTTAATGGCCATGGAGCAGGAGGAGGTTGCTTATTTTATGCGGGTTTTTGCACCTAGTTGTGGCTTGTCGTTGGATGCATTGATGCAAGAGTCAGCTATAAAATCTTAGCCTGCAGTTACATTCGCTACAGGGTTGTAGCGAATGTAATTGTCATTTAATGTATATGAGCCGCTAACCAGCGTTCCGCATCTTCGAGGCTTAAGTCTTTACGTTTTGCGTAATCCTCAACTTGTTCGCTGGTAATTTTTCCCACATTGAAATATTGCGCATCAGGGTGAGCAAAGTACCAGCCACTGACAGCAGCAGTGGGTGTCATCGCATAACTTTCTGTTAACTCAATTGTTGTATGTGTGGTGGCATTGAGTAGCTCAAACAATTTTTCTTTTTCTGTGTGGTCAGGGCAAGCAGGGTAGCCTGGTGCAGGGCGGATGCCAGCATAGCCTTCTTTGATTAAGTCTTCATTATCTAGGTTCTCATCACCAGCATAACCCCAGTGATTTTTTCGTACATCTTGGTGTAAATACTCAGCAAAAGCTTCGGCTAGACGATCAGCTAAGGCTTTAAGCATGATGGCATTGTAATCATCATGCTCAGCTTCAAATTCAGCTAATTTTCTCTCTATACCAATACCTGTCGTTACAGCAAAGCCACCGATATAATCTTGTGTATCGCTATCAACCGGTGCAACAAAATCAGAAAGGCAGTAATTAGGTCGACCAGGCGCTTTGATGTTTTGTTGGCGTAAGTGATGCAGCGTTTCTAAACGTTCGGTTCGTGTTTCATCGGTATATAAAACAATATCATCCTCTTGGCTATTCGCAGGGAAAAAGCCAATAACGGCTTTCGCTTCTAGCCATTGTTCAGAGATGATTTTTTTCAGCATAACTTGGGCATCTTCAAATAATTCACGCGCATGTTTACCGACTAATTCATCATCTAAAATAGCGGGGTATTTGCCCGCTAATTCCCATGTTTGGAAAAATGGTGTCCAGTCGATAAACCAAACTAATGTTTCTAATGGAAAGCGATCTAAAACTTCAATGCCTAGTTTTTTAGGGCGAAGTGGTGTGTGATTTTTTGATACAAAACGATTGGCGCGTGCGGCTTCTAAACTATGTTGTTTTGTTTTAGCTTTGCGGCCTTTATGGCGCTCACGAACGGCTTCATACTCATCGTTGATTTCGGTGAGATAAGCTGGTTTTCTTTCTGCACTAAGTAACTGGGTGGCGACACCAACGGCACGGGATGCATCGGGTACATAGATTGTTGCGCCATCGTAATTTTCATCAATTTTAACAGCCGTATGTGCGCGTGAGGTAGTCGCGCCACCAATCATTAATGGAATGCTAAAGTTTTGGCGCTGCATTTCTTTAGCAACATGCACCATTTCTTCTAATGATGGTGTAATCAGTCCGCTTAGACCGATAATATCCACATTTTTTTCTTTGGCAACTTGAAGAATTTGTGGGGTGGGTACCATGACACCGATATCAATAATTTCGTAGTTATTACACTGTAAAACTACGCCGACGATATTTTTACCAATATCATGGACATCACCTTTGACGGTAGCCATTAAAATAGTACCGTTACTTTCTATAGTGCCATCTTTTTCGGCTTCCATAAAAGGCATTAAATAAGCGACAGATTTTTTCATAACACGGGCTGATTTTACAACCTGTGGTAAAAACATTTTTCCTGCACCGAATAAGTCGCCCACGACATTCATGCCGTCCATGAGTGGGCCTTCGATGACGTGCAAGGTTTTTTCAGCTTGTAAACGAGCCTCTTCTGAGTCTTCTTCAATAAAATCAGTAATACCTTTGACCAAGGCATGTTCTAGGCGTTTGTTAACAGGTAGTTTGCGCCATTCAAGGTCTTCTTTTTTATTGACGACAGCATCGCCACGATATTTTTCAGCAACCTCTAGTAGCTTATCGGTTCCCTCGCTGTTTTTATTTAAAATGACATCTTCAACGGCATTGCGTAATTCATCAGGAATATCCGCATAAATAGCAAGTTGTCCTGCATTGACGATACCCATATCCATGCCTGCTTGAACAGCATGGTAAAGAAATACAGCGTGAATTGCTTCACGAACGAGATTGTTCCCTCTGAATGAAAAAGACACATTAGAGACACCGCCAGAAATCATGGCATGAGGGCAAATACGTTTGATTTCTGCAGTGGCTTGAATGAAATCAACGGCGTAGTTATTGTGTTCCTCAATACCGGTTGCAACAGCAAAGATGTTGGGGTCGAAAATAATATCTTGCGGTGGAAAATTAACTTGTTCGACTAAAATTTTATAAGCACGCTGGCAGATTTCTACTTTACGCGCAAAGGTATCTGCTTGTCCTTCTTCATCAAAAGCCATAACAATAACAGCTGCACCGTAACGACGTACAAGCTGGGCATGATGAATAAAAGCTTCTTCGCCTTCTTTCATGGAAATGGAGTTGACGATGCCTTTTCCTTGGATGCATTTTAAGCCCGCTTCGATAATATCCCATTTTGAGGAGTCAATCATAATAGGGACTTTAGAGATGTCTGGCTCAGAAGCAATAAGGTTCAAAAAATGCACCATGGCTTCTTTTGATTCCAGCATACCTTCATCCATATTGATGTCGATAATTTGTGCGCCATTGACGACTTGTTCTCGGGCAACATCTAAAGCAGTATCGTATTCTTCTTCTACAATCAGGCGTTTAAATCGTGCAGAGCCAGTCACATTGGTACGTTCACCGACATTAACAAATAAAGATTCAGGGGTAATGCTAAAAGGTTCTAAGCCTGCAAGCTGACAGCTAGGTGCAATTTCTGGAATTTTTCTAGGCGCGAAAGGGCTGACAGCATCAATAATTGCTTTAATATATTCAGGGGAGGTTCCACAACATCCGCCAATAATATTTAAATAGCCATTTTTTGCCCAGTCGGCAATTTCAGCACCCATCTCTTCAGGTGTTTCATCGTACTCTCCAAACTCATTGGGTAAACCTGCATTAGGGTGAGCTGAAATATGTGTGTCTACGTGATTGGATAACTCTTCAACATATTGGCGCATTTCTTGTGCGCCTAATGCACAGTTAAAGCCAATAGAAATGGGTTTGATATGGCTTAATGAATTCCAAAACGCCAGTGCTGTTTGTCCTGATAATGTACGTCCAGACGCATCTGTAATCGTGCCTGATATCATTACCGGAAGTTCAATATTATTTTCTTGAAAGTATTGGTCGATGGCAAAAATAGCGGCTTTCGCATTAAGGGTATCGAAAACAGTTTCAATCAATAATATATCCGTACCACCTTCAACTAAGCCTTTTACGGCTTCGCTATAAGCGGTGACTAAAGCGTCAAAGCTAATATTACGGAAGGCGGGCGCATTGACATCGGGTGAGATAGAGGCGGTTCTGTTTGTGGGGCCTAAAGTACCCGCAACAAAGCGGGGTTTATTGGGTGTTTGTTGTGTTGCTTCTTCTGCGGCTTGTTTGGCAATTTTTGCGGATTCAAAATTGATTTCATAAGCTAGCGACTCCATGTCGTAATCAGCCATTGCAATGGTAGTGGCATTAAATGTGTTGGTTTCAATGATGTCACAGCCTACGTCCAAATACGCTTTATGAATGGCTTTGATAATATCGGGCTGAGTGAGTGATAAGAGATCATTGTTGCCTTTTAAGTCAGACTCCCAATTTTTAAAGCGTTCGCCGCGATAATCTTGCTCTTCTAAATGATAGCCTTGGATCATTGTGCCCATTGCGCCATCTAAAAATAAAATGCGGTCAGAAAGTTGCTGCAGAAGGAAGTCTTTTTTATTCATAGGATATATAACCAAGCGTCGCACAATTGGAATTGCGAAAAAATGTGAATGGTGTTGTACTTAAAAATCGTTATTAAATATTTAAGGTATAAAAATGTCAAAGCCTGCACTTAAACAAGTTATACAAAGCGTTTTAGCAGCGGCTATTGGAGTGCAAACGAAAGAAAATCAAGCAAGGGATTTTGAAGGAGGATCTTTATCTTCTTATATCTTTGTTGGCATCATTGCTGTTGTGTTGTTTATTTTAACACTGGTTACTATTGTTTCGTTTATTCTTTAGACCGCTAAACTAGTTAAATGTTGATTTTATGCAAAAAAAAACCCAGAACTAGCTGGGTTTTTTATTCTTCAAGGCGGTTATTTTAGTCAGATGTTTTAAAACTGCTTTTAATGCTCATTAATGCTGATTTAGTTCCGCTAAGTAGTTCTTTGGGGTTAAACCCTTGCTTAAGCATAAGCATTTGTCGGGCAACTGCGACAACAAAGAAGGGAACAATAAAAGGCATTAATTCAAACAAAATTCCAATGAATGTACCACCTGTTCCTGACTGTAAACCGGCTGTGTCGCTATTATCTCTAGCGTTAAGGCCTCCCGCATTATCGTAGGTAGAGCTTACATCGCCATCAAACATTTCAATAATCATGACATTGAAGTAGATCATTGTTACTTGTAAACCTAGAAATAAGACAAAACTGCCTGCTACCCAAAGTAGAGCATTTCCTGTTTTTTCTTGAACAGCAGTTCTAAAAATCCATATTGCGATAAAAATTGCAATTAATCCGCCCAAAACCATATTAATCCCCTTATATTTTAATTTTTTGAATATGAATGCATTGAGCGTAGTCGCTGTTTTTATATTTATTTGGCGATATACAAGCACAATCATTCTTTATACTTTATAAGAGCGTATGTTTTACAGTGTACGCACCCAAAAGGAGCCTCTATTATAAACATCAAGGCTTCCTTATGGCAATTTATGGGTTTGCTAAATTTATTGAAGATCCTAGTTTGCTAATTAAATTATTAATTAAGAACAGTTCTTTAGCCTTTAACTAGTTCTTGACTTAAAATAATCATCCAGTATCATATTACGTTCATCAATTGGCATTTGTTGCTAATAGTTAACTATAATAATTATACAAGGTAGGACACTCATGGGTGCAATCTTAGAAGTTACAGAATATTTAAAAGAGCCAGTAGGCATGGCTATTGCAGCAGTAGTAGTTGCTGGTGGTTACTTTTTCGTAAAATGGGTTTTCGCTGAGCCTGAGGAAGACTAAGTAAAAGACTTTTAGTCTTTTATTTGTAAAAAAGCTCGTAGCTTTTAGCTAACGGGCTTTTTTTATGCCTGAAATATAAGTTCTTATCGTTTTCAACCGAGGTTTAGTTCTAAATCTGTTGGCGATAAGGATATAAATTATCGCCTAAGGGCGTATTCCATTATAATTTGTAGTATTTTTGAATCATACTACGAGCCTGAAATGTTAAGTTCACTATCTCTCTTGTTTGCAAAATATCACCAGCGCAAGGCGCCGGCTTTTATTGTTGGTTTTTTGCGAATTCTATACGCGTTGGTTGCGTTACAAGAAATTTTCTTCTTACTTTATTTTAATCATTTAATTTTTGACCCAATTCCTTACATAGATGTGGAATTTCCTATGATTCCTTTATTCTTAGTGCTATGGGGTGTCGTGGCGACTTGCTTGTTGTTGGGTTATAAGAGCCAGCAAGCAATTATTGTTAATTATATATTTTGGATTGTGTTTGTTAATTTTACACCGATGCAGCGTGATTTTGATGGGGGCTTTGATCTATTCATGATCGGAGTTGGTTTGTTTATGATTTTTATGCCCTTAGGGCGGTCGTTATCGCTGGATAATTTGATTTATAAGCTGCAATTTAAGCATCAAAATAAACCCAAAATTTCTAGGGATGTTAGTGTGCTGGTTTTGTTGGCGCCCGTGCTAATTTGTTTGGGTTTTCTGTATCTTGATTCGGCGATACATAAAATGTTTGCTGAGCACTGGAGGAATGGTTTGGGAGGCTGGCTGCCCTCATCCATGCCTTATTATATTTCTGCGCTTGATATGTCGTGGCTATTAAATATGGAGTGGGTGCAAAAAAGCATTGGTTATATTATTTTAGTGTTTCAGTTTGCTTTTATCTTTTTGTTTTATCGACGAAACTTTCGTCCTTGGTTTTTATTGGTTGGCGCGGGTTTACATTTTGGTATTACGGTGACATTTAATATCTACCCATTTGGGTTGGGGATGTTATCAATATATGTCTTGATGGTGCCTTTTTCGTGGTGGCAAAAAGTCGGGGATTTTTTAGTTTGCCCTGAGCCTGAGTTAACCGTTTATTATGATGGTGACTGCCCATTATGTAATCGGACAGTGACTATTCTTCATCACTTTGATGTATTGAAGGCAGTGAGCTTTAAAAACTTACAGCAATATGGTGAAAATGAGCCTGCATTAGCAGCTTATGAACAAAAGTTACTGTTACTTGATTTGTATGCGGTCGACCATAATGCTCAAGTTTTTTCAGGGGTTGATACGTATAGTAAAATTTTAGTAAAAATGAGGTACCTTGCTATTTTCGGCTGGTTAATGCGCTTTCCTGGTGTTTATCAAATTGCCAAAGCGATTTATAGAAATATCGCCGATAAGCGAGAGCGGGTAGGTTGTGATGAGCTGTGTTTGCCTGCCGTTGAAAAGGTCGCTTACCCAATCGATTTATATACGAAGATATTTGAAAACTATGCGGATGCTAAACCTAAGCATTTCAGAATCAAATTGACTAAAATTTTTGTGGTGATCGTATTATTACAGCTGAATAGCAGTGTGCACTATGGGGCTTTTCATCGATTGTATGATTTTTCAAAAATAGAATCCCCGCTGGTTCATCAGTTGCGAGGAGTAAGTAACTCTATTTTAATGTTGTCGACTACCTTTATGGGAATTACTCCGCATGCGCTTTATTTGCATGATCATTTTGCAGGCTATGAAGATTTGATTGCTATTACCTATATAGATGCTGAAGGTAAAGAGCAGTGGTTGCCTTTCGTGAATGAGCAGGGTCGAATGCTTGCGCCTAACTGGGGGCGAGTGCATTCGATGTGGGCAAATATTGCAGTGACACCTAATATTAACTCAGATCGTTTAACTAAATTTATTATGAAGGTCACTGCTTTTTGGGGTAAAAAGGTAGGCTTAGACTTAAATGATGCGCGATTCATTATTAAACATAAAAAAATTGTTTCACCTGTTGAGTGGAAAAATGATTTACGCAAGGATAATTTGTCAGGTGAATGGGAAAATATAGGGGCGGCAATTTGGCGGGATATGCGCGTAAAAATTAAATTTAAATCCTTGTAATTAATAGAGTTCATTAAAATAAACGTCGAGTAAATACTAAATAGTATTGCATCAAAACTAATCGCATGATATAAATTACCCGTGCTTTTGAATTAGTACGAAAAAATAATAATAATTAAATCCTTTAGGAGAATCTCATGAAAAAAGTATTATCAATCTTAGCTGTATCTGCAATGCTACTTGGTTTAACTGGCTGTATGGACAACCCTGATGGCAGCAGTGGTAGAGTTTCTTCTACTGTTTCTCTATAAAGTAGATTCAGACGCAAAAAAGCCCAAGCTAGTCTTGGGCTTTTTTGTGCCTAAAATTCAGTGTTAAGCTGTATTTAGGTACTATATTGGGGCTAGAGATTGTGATGCGTTTTAGCTAAGGTCAATTTGAGAGGCATCTAAGAATTTTTTTGCATAATTTAAATACACCTTTTCTTGGATAAAGGCATCGTAAATATCTGGGTCGATATGGTTATCTTGTTTCATTTTCTCAAGTATAAATAAAGCTTCAGATAGTGTTTTAGGTTTTTTGTAGGGTCTATCTGCAGCGGTTAGAGCTTCGAAAACATCGGCAATTGCCATTGCTCGTGCAGGGATTGACATTTGTTCGCGCGTTAGTTTGTTGGGGTAGCCTTTTCCATCCATACGCTCATGATGAGCGCCAGCATATTCAGGCACATTTTGTAAATGTTTTGGGAAGTTGATTTTGTCCAACATGGCAATGGTGGTGGAAATATGTTGCTGAATAACGCCTCTTTCGGAGTTGGTTAATGTTCCGCGAGAGATAGTTAAATTAAGAATTTCATCTGCAGACAAAAAAGGTAATTTCTTACCTGATTTTACCCAAGTTTGTTGCGCGATTTCTTTGATGCGCTCTTGCTCTTCAGGGGGCATAAATTCGCTACCCGTATTGCTTTTTTTGATGAAATTAAAGTCGTCATTTAGTTTTTCTTGAGCTAAGTGGTAGCTTTCAGCGTCGGCTACTTTTCCTTGTTTTAATGCATCAATTTGTTCTTTTAGGTATTTAATTTCAGTATCACGTTTAAGTACTTCAAAGCGTGTTTCAATTGTTTCAATTCGGTCGTAAATAGTTTCTAGTTTTGTTGCTTTATCTACCACATACTCGGGTGTGGTTAGTTTTCCGCAATCATGTAACCAACCAGCCACTTTTAATTGGTAGCGATCTGCATTTGAGAGTTGGAAGTCTTTTAAATAATTTGATTGAGAGTCATGTGCTGCTTCTGCAATAAGTGACGTGAGCTCGGGGACCCTCCGGCAGTGTCCACCGGTATAAGGTGATTTATCATCAATTGCGGTGGCGATTAATTCGATAAGCGATTCGAACATCTCTTCAAGTTCGAAAATAAGGCGTTGTTTGGTAATAACAATGGCGGCTTGAGATGCTAGAGCTTCGGTGAAGCGCATGGAGATAGAATCAAATTCAATGATGTTTTTTGTTTCAGGGTGAATAGCATTAATGAGTTGCAAAATACCAATGGTATCGTTTTCGTGATTTTTTAAGGGGATGGCAAGAAAAGATTTTGAGTGGTATTTGTTTAGCTTATCAAATTTTTTTGCACCAGAAAAATCAAAGAGAGTATTGTTGTATGCATCAGGAATGTTGATGGCTTTGTTGTGATGAAAGGCGTAGCTGACGACATTCTTGTAGTTGGGTTGGCCGTCGTCTAAATAAATTGGAATATGAGGTAAGTTAATGGGCGTGTCGGATGTTCCACCCAAATGAATATTAAGAGAGCAGGAATGAATAATACTCATTTTTATTTGCCCATCTTCTACTAGATAAAGCGTACCACCGTCGGCATTAGTTATAGATTTTGCACCATGCAAGATCATTTCTAATAGTTCGTTTTGTGGTTTCTCTTCCGATAAAGCAATGCTGATTTCTATTAATTTATCGAGTTGTTTAATAATGCGCTGATTAGACATGATAAAACCTTGTACAATATTTAGCTTATTGGCAAGCTATTCTTTATATACTGCACGCAGTATATAAAGAATAGCTTGAATGTTTATGTTTTGTGTTGCGCTGATATTTTGTTTTATCTCGGAACGTTATAGATTTATTAAAGTAGTGTGCGTACTTAGCGACACTATTTAAGACCATTTTCGATTTTTTGGGCTGTTTTTTCATGATAAACCTCTGGGTTTTGTTGGATAGAGCTCCTAATGGAAAGTTATTATTACTCAATTTTAAGATATGCCGGTGAAATTTTCAAAAGAATTTGATGTTATTGTTGTAGGTGGGGGGCATGCTGGTACAGAAGCTGCTTTGGCGGCAGCGCGTACAGGTGCGAAGACGCTGTTACTTACGCAAAGTATAGATACCCTCGGTCAGATGAGCTGTAACCCTGCGATTGGTGGAATAGGGAAAGGTCATTTGGTTAAGGAGGTGGATGCCTTGGGTGGGATTATGGCGCAAGCAATTGATCACGCAGGTATTCATTTTAGAATTTTAAATGCGAGCAAAGGACCGGCAGTAAGAGCGACTCGGGGGCAGGCAGATAGATCGCTATATAAGGACTTCGTTCGATATGCTCTAGAAAATCAAGAGAATTTAATGCTTTTTCAGCAAATGGTTGCTGATTTGTTGGTTGAGGGTGGTGCTGTTGTGGGTGTTGAAACTCAGATGGGGCTACAATTTAAAGCCAAAACGGTAGTTTTAACGGCGGGTACTTTTTTAGGTGGGCGGATTCATATCGGCTTAGAAAATTATACTGGAGGGCGGGCAGGAGACTCTGCTTCTATTGCCTTAGCTGAGCGTTTACGTGAGTTGCCTTTTAAAGTTGATCGATTAAAAACGGGAACACCGCCTAGGATTGATGGGCGCACGATTGATTTTTCGGTACTAGAAACGCAGCATGGCGACAAACCAGTGCCGGTTTTTTCATTTATGGGAAATTCGGCTCAGCACCCCCAGCAAATACCTTGTTATATAACGAGAACAAATGAGCGGACTCATGAGATTATTCGCGCGGGGCTGGATCGGTCGCCTATGTACGCGGGTGAAATAGAAGGGGTTGGGCCGCGGTATTGCCCTTCAATTGAAGATAAAGTCGTGCGTTTTGCTGACCGTAGCTCGCACCAAATCTTCATTGAGCCAGAAGGGTTGAAATCTAATGAATATTACCCTAATGGTATATCAACAAGTTTACCGTATGACATTCAGTATGCTTTTGTGCGTTCTATGGTGGGGTTTGAGAGTGCGGAAATTATTAGGCCTGGATATGCGATTGAATATGATTTTTTTGATCCAAGAGATTTAAAAGTATCATTAGAAACAAAATATATGGCAGGCTTGTTTTTTGCGGGACAGATTAATGGAACAACGGGGTATGAGGAGGCTGCGGCTCAAGGCTTGATTGCAGGACTTAATGCTGCACGAAAAGCGCAAGGGAAAGAGGCTTGGTGTCCTGCAAGAGATGAGGCTTATATTGGTGTGATGATTGATGATCTGATCGCCAATGGAACTAAAGAGCCGTACCGTATGTTTACCAGTCGTGCCGAGTACCGACTAATTTTGCGTGAAGATAATGCTGATTTGCGTTTAACAGAAAAAGGGCGTGAATTGCATTTGGTTGATGATTTGCGCTGGAATGCTTTTAATAAAAAACGAGATGCGGTTGCTGATTTGCAGAAATCGATGCAAGGGCAGTGGATAAGAAAAGGCTCGGAAGCTGCTGCTGAGGTGGCGAGCGCTTGGGGAAAGACTCTGAGTAAGGAAGTTAATTTAATGGATTTACTGCGCCGCCCAGAAGTTGATATTAAAACATTAATAAAGCTTTCGGTCAGTGATGAAGTAGATAGCCAGGTTTTAGAGCAGGTAGAAATACAAGCAAAGTATTCTGGGTATATAGAGAGGCAGCAGCAGGATATTGATAAGGCTAAGCGTTATGATGGGTTGCTGATTCCAGGGTCATTGGACTATGCTTTGATAAAAGGTTTATCTAATGAGGTGCGGGAAAAGTTAATTAAACAGAAGCCTGAGACGCTTGGGTTAGCGGCAAGAATCCCTGGGATAACGCCAGCTGCAATATCAATCTTGCTTATTTATATGAAGAAAAAAAATGGATAACAGTCGAAATATTTTAGAAGAAGGCCTGCAAGAATTAGGTGTAGTGGTAACTGAGCACCAAATTGATCAGCTTTTGAATTTTGTGGTATTGATAGAGAAATGGAATAAAACCTATAATTTGACAGCAATACGCAATAGAGAGGAAATGTTGCGCTTACATATTTTAGATAGCTTGGCGTTGTTGCCGTTTGTATCTGGAAAAAAAATAGCAGATATAGGAACGGGTGCGGGGTTGCCAGGGATTCCGTTGGCAATTTTTTTGACCGAGCAGACATTCACTTTAGTTGATAGTAACTCTAAAAAAACGCGCTTTGTGCAGCAGGCGATAGTTGAGTTGAAATTAGCTAATGTAGAGGTTAAGCATAGTCGGGTGGAGGATTTGGGGTATGCTGAAGAATATGATGCGGTTTTGAGTCGTGCGTTTGCAAGTTTAAGCGATATAATGGCGTTGGCTGAATATTTACTGCGCCCTGATGGGGTGTTGATTGCAATGAAGGGTGTAGCGCCAATGGATGAGCTAAAAGAGTTGGGCTGTCCTTATGTGCTTGATAAAATAGTGGTTCCGGGTATAGATGCGGAGCGGTGTGTGGTTCGGATAAAGAAAACATGACAAAAGTAATCGCAATAAGCAATCAAAAGGGTGGGGTGGGTAAAACAACGACGAGCGTAAACCTAGCTGCCTCGTTAGCCGCCGCAAAACGGAAAGTTTTATTGATTGATCTGGATCCGCAAGGTAATGCAGCGATGGGCTGTGGTATCGATAAAAATGATGTGCGATATTCAAGTTGTGATTTGTTGCTGGAAGATATTCCAATAAGTGAGATTATCATTTCGGCGGCCGGTGTTAGATTTGATGTTGTTGCTGGAAATGCAGATTTGACTGTTGCAGAGGTGCAGTTAATGAAGATGGCGCAGCGTGAGCGGCGTTTAGCGGATGCACTTCAGCAAATAAAAGGCAGTTATGATTATGTGCTGGTTGATTGTCCGCCGTCATTGAATATGTTGACCTTAAATGCAATGGTTGCTGCAGACAGTGTGTTGGTGCCGATGCAGTGTGAGTATTATGCGCTGGAAGGATTGTCTGCGCTAATGGAAACTTTGCGTAACATTCAAGAGTCAGCAAACTCGAAATTACATTTAGAAGGCATTTTGCGGACAATGTTTGATAACAGAAACCGATTAACTAAAGATGTCTCAACGCAATTACTTGAATATTTTAGTGATAAAGTTTTTAGGACGTGTATCCCTAGGAATGTCAGGCTGGCAGAAGCGCCGAGTCATGGTGTGCCGGTATTGCAGTATGATCAAAACTCGCGTGGAGCTGTTGCGTATGTTGCGCTGGCAGGCGAAATCATTAGAAAAGAGAAAAACTAAGTTTATGACGAAAAAAAGAGGGTTAGGCAAAGGCTTAGGGGCGTTAATGGGGGATTCTGTCTCTAAAAAGCCAGAAAATAAAGGAGTGGCCGTTCTGCCGGTTGAGTATTTACAGTCCGGAAAGTATCAGCCAAGAAAAGAGATTGGCTCCGATAAGCTACAAGAATTAGCTGATTCAATTAAAGCTCAGGGTATTGTGCAGCCAATACTAGTAAGAGAGTTAGGTTACAATCGTTATGAAATAATTGCGGGTGAGCGCCGCTGGCGAGCTGCGCAGTTAGTTGGTTTGGTTGATGTGCCGGTTATCGTGAAAGAAATAGATGATCGCGCAGCTATAGCTATTGCGTTAATAGAAAATATCCAGCGTGAAGATTTAAATCCTATGGAAGAGGCTGGAGCGCTAAAAAGGCTCATTAGTGAATTTGAATTAACGCATCAGCAAGTTGCGGAGGCTGTCGGTCGGTCTCGAACGGCAGTAACAAATTTGCTTCGGCTTAATGACTTGAGTGAAGAGGTTAAAGAGTTGTTAGTTAAAAGGTTGCTCGATATGGGGCATGCTCGAGCATTGTTGGTGCTGGATAAAGTGCAGCAAAGAATGGCTGCTGATGAAGTCGTTAAGAATGCTTTGTCGGTGCGGGAAACAGAGAAATTAGTTAAATCACTGCAGGGCGAAAGTGCGGATAAGAGTCCTAAGTCGGTTGGCGAGAAAGTTTATGATCGCGATGCCTTACGACTGCAAAGTGAGATGACGGAGTTTTTGGGGGCGAAAACAATTATTAAGCATAAAAAAAATGGCCAAGGGAATGTGGTGATTAACTACAGTAATTTAGATGAGCTAGAAGGAATTGTTGCAAAGTTTGGTATTAAGTCGTAATCGGCAGCATTGATAAATGTACCTTGCTTAAATGTAGCGGGATAGATATAATTCCTCTACTAATTTGTTTAGGAATTTTGTGCGAAAAAATAAAAATTACTCTGTCGTTACGAAGGTTATATCGGGACAAATAGCAATTGTTAGCTTGTTTTCGATAGCTTTTTTGATTTATTCAGGGTTGCTGGGTGCAAAATCAGCATTGTATGGAGGTTTGGCGGTGGTAATCCCAAATCTATATTTTGCATATAAAATTAAAAAAAGTGCAGGGAAAAGCGCTAAAAAAATAGTTGGGTCATTTTACGCAGGTGAATCGGGGAAGTTTCTGATGACTGTGTTGATGTTTGCCTTGATTTTTCAAGACCCAGAAATAAATGTGTTAGCTGTATTGCTTACTTATGCAGTTACATTAACAGTTTTTTGGTTTGCGTTATTAATACGCAAATATTAATGAGTTACAAAGCGAGGAAAGATGGCTACTGAGGCACATGCGGCGGAAGGCGCAACAGGATATATTGTTCACCATTTAACACCACTTAGTGTCGGCGAGGGCTTTTGGGCTTTGCATTTAGATACTTTATTCTTTTCTGCTGTTTTAGGTGCGTTGTTTGTCTGGTTTTTTAAGGGAGCTGCAGAGAAAGCGACAGTGGGTGTGCCAAGTACGTCTCAAGCTTTTGTTGAGATGATTATTGAATTTGTAGATCAGCAAGTGAAAGATAGTTTTCACGGTAAAAGTGAATTAATTGCTCCTTTAGCATTGACTATATTTATCTGGGTATTCTTATGGAACTTTATGGATTTATTCCCTGTTGATATTATTCCTGGCATTGCTGGAATGATGGGCATGGAATATATGCGAGTTGTTCCTAGTACGGACCTAAATGCAACCTTTGCATTATCAATTAGTGTTTTTGGCTTGATTATCTTTTATAGTATTAAAATCAAAGGTGTAGTTGGGTTCGCAAAAGAGCTGACTTGTACTCCTTTTGGGCCTTGGATGATGCCTTTTAACTTGCTTCTGAAGTTGGTTGAAGAAATTGCTAAACCTATTTCACTTGCACTTCGTTTATTTGGTAACTTATATGCGGGGGAATTGATTTTTATATTGATTGCGCTATTACCTTGGTATATTCAGCCGCTATTAGGCTTTCCATGGGCTGTCTTTCATATTTTAATTATTACACTTCAAGCGTTTATTTTTATGGTATTAACAGTTGTATACCTAAGTATGGCGCACGAAGATCATTAATTCTTTTTTAACTTTAATATAACAATACTTTTGGAGGTATTATGGAACTTGCAGCGTTGATTGCTGATGTACAGGGTATGACTGCTATTGCAGTAGGTCTGGTTTTAGGTATGGGTGCTTTAGGTACTGCGATAGGCTTTGGTCTATTAGGTGGTAAATTCTTAGAAGGCGCGGCGCGTCAACCAGAAATGGTTCCTATGCTACAAGTTAAAATGTTCGTTGTTGCTGGTCTACTTGATGCGGTAACTATGATCGGTGTTGGTATGGCGTTGTTTTTCACATTCGCAAACCCATTCCTATCTGCTGTTGAAGCGGTTGCTGGATAAGACACACTAATCGTAATTATTTTAACAGCAACATGAGGAAGGCTAGTGAGTATTAATGCTACACTAATCGGTCAAATGATTACATTTACACTTCTGGTATGGTTTACCATGAAGTATATTTGGCCGCCACTAATTGGCGCTATTGAAGAACGTAAATCTAAAATTGCTGAAGGATTGGCAGCGGCTGAAAAGGGCCAGGAAGAGATGGAATTAGCGGCTAAAAATGCAGCTAATGTTCTGAAAGAAGCGAAACAACAATCAGCTGATATTGTAAATCTTGCACAAAAACGTGCGAATGAGATCGTCGAGGAATCAAAAGGCACTGCTAAGACAGAGGGCGAAAGATTACTTGTTGCGGCTCAGGCTCAAATTGAGCAAGAAATGCAAAATGCGCAAGAAAAAATGCGTAAAGAAGTCTCTGCACTAGCTTTAAAAGCAGCAGGACAAATTTTACAGCAAGAGATTGATAAAGCTAAACACAAAAATCTTATCAGCAAAGTATCTGAGCAATTAGGTCAAGCATAATGAGTGAATTAGCAACTTTAGCAAGACCGTATGCGGAAGCTGTCTTTAAAAGAGCGAAAGAATCAGGAAATTCTTCGGAATGGTCTGAAAAACTCGCTTTCTTATCTGCAGTTATGCAGGATGATAGCTTATCTGAAATTGTGAGTAATCCAAAAGTAGATAATGAGAAATTGACGCAGTTAATGCAAGATATTTGTCAGGATCAACTAGAGGGAGAGTCGCTGAATTTTCTTAAATTATTAATTGAGAATGGCAGGTTAGAATTCGCACCACAAATTGCAGAGTTATTTGAGAATTATAAAGCTGAAGACGAAGGCTATATCGATGTTGAGGTTATCACTGCTTATGCTTTAACAAAGGCAGAAGAGCAAAGTTTTTCGACATCACTAAAACAAAAGCTAAATAAAAATGTCAATATCAATACTTCGGTAGATAATGCATTAATTGGTGGTTTTTTAGTGAAAGCGGGCGATAGCGTAATTGACGGATCAATTAGTGGTCAACTTCAACAACTAGCTAAAAGGATCTAACAGTTTAGACTGAGAGAAAATATGCAACTAAATCCATCTGAAATAAGTGATCTGATTAAGAAACGGATCGAAAATTTTGACGTCAATGTCGAAGCACATACGGAAGGTACCGTTGTCAGTGTAACTGACGGTATTGTAAAAGTTCATGGCTTATCAGAAGCCATGCAAGGGGAGATGTTAGAATTCCCTGGAGGCTCTTACGGTATGGCTTTAAACTTAGAAAGAGATTCTGTCGGTGTGGTTATGTTAGGTGCTTACCAACATATCACTGAAGGCGACACTGTTAAGTGTACAGGCAAAATTTTAGAAGTACCTGTTGGTGAAGCTTTACTAGGGCGTGTTGTTGATGCTTTAGGAAGTCAAATTGACGGTAAAGGTGAAATTGATACATCAGAAACATCACCAGTAGAAAAAATTGCACCAGGTGTAATTGCAAGACAATCAGTTGATGAGCCTATTCAATTAGGTCTTAAATCAATTGATTCAATGGTTCCTGTCGGTCGTGGTCAGCGTGAGTTAATTATTGGTGATCGCCAAACAGGTAAAACTGCAATTGCAATTGATGCCATCATCAACCAAAGAGATACAGGTGTTAAATGTATCTATGTAGCGATTGGTCAAAAAAGATCTTCTATCGCGAACGTTGTTCGTAAATTAGAAGAGCATAATGCAATGGCACATACGATCATCGTATCTGCAACTGCATCAGAGGCTGCTGCATTACAATTCATTGCTCCTTATACAGGTTGTGCAATGGGTGAGTACTTTAGAGATAAAGGCGAAGATGCGTTAATTATTTATGATGATTTGACAAAACAAGCCTGGGCTTACCGTCAAATGTCATTATTATTACGTCGCCCGCCAGGTCGTGAAGCATACCCTGGGGATGTTTTCTATATTCATTCACGCTTATTAGAAAGAGCGTCACGCATTAATGCAGATGAAGTAGAAAAGTTAACTGGTGGTAAAGTAAAAGGGAAAACAGGGTCACTAACTGCATTACCAATTATTGAAACACAAGGTGGCGATGTATCTGCATTCGTACCAACTAACGTAATTTCTATTACAGATGGACAAATTTTCTTAGAGTCTGATTTATTCAACTCTGGTATTCGTCCTGCTGTTAATGCTGGTTTATCTGTATCACGTGTTGGTGGTGCCGCTCAAACTAAAATCATTAAAAAATTAGGTGGTGGTATTCGTCTTGATTTGGCTCAGTACCGTGAATTAGCTGCTTTTGCACAATTTGCATCTGACTTAGATGAAAGTACACGTAAGCAAATTGAACGTGGACAGCGTGTAACAGAACTGATGAAACAGAATCAATATTCTCCTATGTCAGTGGCTGAAATGGGTGTTTCATTACATGCTGCAAACGAAGGTTTTCTTGATGATTTAGAAATTAATAAGGTTCTTGACTTTGAAGCTTCATTGCAAGCTTATATGAAGTCTGAGCATGCTGATTTACTAGCTAAAATCAACGATACTGGTGATTATAGTAAAGAAATTAAGCAAGGCATTCAGTCTGCAATTGAAACTTTCATTAAAACAAGTAGCTGGTAAAAGGGGCTTCTAATGGCTGTTGGTAAAGAAATACGCACACAGATTTCGAGTATTAAAAATACTCAGAAGATCACTCGAGCAATGGAAATGGTTGCCGCGAGTAAAATGCGTAAAACAAAAGACAGAATGAATGCTACACGTCCCTACTCGAAAAAGATTAGTCAAATTATTAAACATTTGGCTCATGCGAACCCTGAGTACAAACATCCTTTTCTTGTTGAGCGTAAAGTAAAACGAGTAGGTATTATTGCGATAAGCTCTGATAGAGGTTTATGTGGAGGTCTGAATTCAAATTTATTCAGAAAAACACTTAAGCAACTAACTGAGTGGGACAATAATGATATCGAAGTTGATATTTGTACTATCGGTGGTAAAGGTGCAAGCTTTTTCGGAAGTTTAAAAATAAACAAAGTAGGGCAGATTTCTAAGTTAGGTGATACGCCACATCTTGATGATGTTGTAGGAATTATCAAAATCATGCTAGATGCACATCATGCAGGTACGATTGATGAGTTACATGTAATGTACAATCAATTTGTAAATACCATGACACAAGCACCTACCATTGAAAAATTAATTCCTGTTATAGCAGATGGACTTGAAGACGAAGAATTAAAAGGGCACTGGGATTATTTATATGAACCTGATGCAAAAGAAGTTCTTGAAAACTTGTTAACACGCTATATCGAATCAATCGTTTATCAAGGTGTCGTAGAAAATAATGCCTGTGAGCAATCAGCTAGAATGGTCGCAATGAAAAGTGCTTCTGATAATGCTGGGAATCTTATTGATGAACTGCAACTTGTTTATAATAAAGCAAGACAAGCAGCCATTACACAGGAAATTTCAGAGATCGTTGCCGGTGCGGCAGCTGTTTAAAGCTCGCAAGTTAAGAATTTAAGAGGACTACACAATGAGTTCGGGTAAAATCGTTCAGATTATTGGTGCGGTTGTGGATGTGGAATTTCCACGTGAAGCACTACCAAAAGTATATGATGCACTTAATGTTGGCAGTGTTGGACTGACATTAGAAGTTCAGCAGCAACTAGGCGATGGCATAGTACGTACTATTGCTATGGGTACAACTGATGGTGTTCGTCGTGGCTTAGAAGTAAGCAATAGTGGCGAAGCAATCAAAGTACCTGTTGGTCAAAAAACGCTAGGACGTATTATGGACGTTCTAGGTAATCCAATTGACGAAAAAGGTCCAATTGGTGAAGAAGATAAATGGGTTATTCATCGTGATGCACCTGCTTATAATGAGCAAGCACCTGCAAATGAGCTTTTAGAAACAGGTATTAAGGTTATTGACTTAGTATGTCCATTTGCTAAGGGTGGTAAAGTTGGTCTATTCGGTGGGGCGGGTGTTGGTAAAACCGTCAACATGATGGAGCTAATTCGTAATATCGCGATTGAACATAGTGGTTTCTCAGTATTTGCTGGGGTTGGTGAGCGTACTCGTGAGGGGAACGATTTCTACCACGAAATGACTGATTCAAACGTAATTGACAAAGTATCGTTAGTTTACGGTCAAATGAATGAGCCACCAGGAAACAGACTGCGTGTTGCCTTAACAGGGTTAACAATGGCGGAATTTTTCCGTGAAGAAGGGCGTGATGTTTTATTCTTCGTTGATAATATTTATCGTTATACCTTAGCAGGAACAGAGGTATCTGCATTACTTGGTCGTATGCCATCAGCGGTAGGTTACCAGCCTACACTTGCTGAAGAAATGGGTGTATTGCAAGAGCGTATTACTTCAACTAAAACAGGTTCAATTACATCAATCCAAGCGGTATATGTACCTGCGGATGATTTAACTGATCCATCTCCTGCAACAACTTTCGCACATTTGGATGCAACAGTTGTACTATCTCGTCAAATTGCTGAGTTAGGGATTTACCCTGCGATTGATCCTTTGGATTCAAGTAGTCGTCAGTTAGATCCTCTTGTAATCGGACAGGAGCACTATGATGTAGCTCGTGGTGTACAAGGTATCTTGCAACGTTATAAAGAACTGCGTGATATTATCGCAATTCTTGGTATGGATGAGCTATCTGAAGAAGATAAATTATCTGTAACACGTGCACGTAAAGTTCAACGCTTCTTGTCTCAGCCTTTCTTTGTTGCAGAAGTATTTACTGGTGCACCTGGGAAATATGTTTCATTGAAAGATACGATTATTGGTTTCCAAGGTATTATTGCTGGTGACTATGATGATCTTCCTGAGCAAGCTTTCTATATGGTTGGAACGATAGATGAAGCTGTTGAAAAAGCGAAAGGAATGTAAGTTAATTAACTTATAGGTAATATTATGAGCATGACAGTACAAGTAGACATCGTAAGTGCAGAACAGGAGATTTTTTCCGGATTAGCGGAAATGGTATTTGCTCCTGCTGAACTTGGTGAGCTAGGTATTACACCTCGTCATGCGCCTTTAATATCTAGATTAAACCCTGGTGAAGTTCGCGTTAAAGTAAGCGAAACTGAAACTCAGGCTTATTTTGTATCTGGTGGGTTATTAGAAGTGCAGCCACATTTAGTGACTGTACTTGCTGATACAGCAATGAGAGCAAAAGATATTGATGAAGCTGCTGCTTTACAAGCTAAAGCAGAAGCTGAAGAAGCGCTAAACGACAAAGCTAGCAAAATTGATTACGCAACTGCGCAAGCGCAGTTAGCGCAAGCTATGATGCAGTTAAGAACACTAGATAGACTTAGAAAACGCGGATCCTAAAGTTTCTAATTTTAGTTTGTGCAATAAAAAAGCCTGATAACATTGTTATCGGGCTTTTTTTTTATGTGATAAGACAGGATAAAGATAATGACGATAAAAACTCTCATTCTTGCAGCAGGGCAAGGAACTAGAATGCGCTCATCGCTACCTAAAGTATTGCATAAAATTGCAAGCCGTAGCTTATTAGAGCATGTCTATGACACAAGCAAACAGATAAAAAACAATGCAGTAACAGTCATTTATGGGCATGGTGGTGAGCGCGTTAAAGAAAGCTTAGCTGGGCTGGAGATTAATTGGGTGCAGCAAAAAGAGCAATTGGGTACTGGGCATGCTGTTCAGCAAGCTGAGTCTGAAATAAACAATGATGATATTGTTTTAGTCTTATATGGTGATGTACCGTTATTAAAGGCTGCAACAATTGAAGGTTTATTGGAGAAAGTAACTGATAACAGTATGGCTTTATTGACGGTTGAACTAGTTGATCCTACGGGCTATGGTCGAATTGTTCGTAACGCTAGCAAAGAAGTGCTTAAAATTGTGGAGCAAAAAGATGCTAATGAGTCTGAAAAACTCATTACCGAGGGTAATACAGGTATTTTAGCCACGAAAGGTGCAAAATTAAAAAAATGGCTTTCTCAGCTTGATAATAGTAATGCACAACAGGAATTTTATTTAACAGATATTATTGAAATGGCTGTTAAAGAAGGAGTACGAGTCAATACGCACCAGCCCGAAAGTGCCGATGAAGTACTTGGAGTAAATAATAGAAAGCAACTCAGCTATTTGGAAAGAGTTTATCAAACGATCCAAGCAGATAAATTAATGGAAGCAGGTGTTACATTATTTGACCCAGCTAGAGTTGATTGTCGAGGTGAGTTTAGCTCAATTGGACAGGATATTTCAGTTGATATTAACGTGATTTTTGAAGGAATTAACAAGATTGGAAATAATGTAATTATTGGTGCGAATAGCATCATTAATAACTCTATTATTGCTGATAATGTACAAATTTTAGCAAATAGTATTATTGATAATGCTTGTGTGGGCGAGGGGAGTCGAGTTGGGCCTTTTGCACGGTTACGGCCACAGGCTGAATTAGCAGAGAATGTGCATATAGGAAATTTCGTAGAAATTAAAAAATCAACGATTGCTCAGGGTAGTAAGGTTAATCATCTTAGCTACATTGGTGATGCGACTGTCGGGAGTGGAGTCAATATTGGGGCAGGGACTATTACTTGTAATTACGATGGTGTTAATAAATTTAGAACGGTTATTGAAGATGGCGCTTTTATTGGCTCAGATACGCAATTAATTGCCCCTGTTACAGTTAAAAAAAATGCAACAATTGGTGCAGGGTCAACAATAGCAAAGGATGTGCCGGAAGGTGGTTTAACCTTGTCGAGAACGAAGCAGATTAGCTTGAAAAACTGGAAAAAACCGGTGAAAAATAAATAATCCTGTTATCTCTGCTAACAGGGGATTTTACTGTTAGCAGAGAATTAGGATTTATTTTGTAATGGTGAAAACTACTCGCCGGTTTAATTGGCGACCTTCATCAGTGGTATTGCTGGTTATAGGTGTGGATTCACCCATACCAATTGAGCTTAAGCGTGTTGGGTTAATACCATTTTGAATTAAATATTGTTTTACTGAAGCAGCCCTGCGATCAGAGAGTAAAAGATTGTAATTATCAGAGCCTCTGTTGTCTGTGTGTCCTTCAATTTGGATATTAAGGTAAGGGTTATCTTTTAAAATTTGCACCGAAGCATCAAGTAAACTTTCAGAATCTTTTCTGATGTTAGCCTTATCATAATCAAACTCTAGGCCATTAATCGTCCAGCAGCCATATTGATTCACTGGGGCACCAACGGGAGTACCTGGGCAAAGGTCATTATTATCAAAAACACTATCTTTATCGGTATCGCGAAGTGCTAATGGCACTTTTTCTAGTGCTGACTTTTTGTAAATAATATCTTCTACAAAGCGCCCCATGAGTTTACTGCTTGCAACATCATTGTAAGTAACACTTTCTCCGCACTTTGAAAGAGTAGATAATGCTTTTAAAAACTTCTGTCCCTCTATTTCATCTTCATTGCCTATCCAAACTGTATAAATACAGAGACGGTTAGCAAATTTTTCTTTTAAATCTTCAGCTGCATGTTTAGCTCGAAATGACATGTTATAGCCATCACTAACGATTAATAAAGCGATATTACCTATGGCTTTATCTAAATCTGTTGACGCGGTATCAATTGCAGTTGTTAGAGGTGCACCTAATAGAGAGCGCCCACTAGCACAGCTGGCTTTATCAATGCTATGTTGAAAAGTATATCGCTCATGTGGAATGATATCCTGTAAAAGTCCTGTGTATCTATCACCTACACACTCTCCATAGCCAAAACTGCGTAAGCCAGAATGCAGGGTAATTCCTTCGGGGATTGTTTTATTGATTTGGTTGAGTACTTGTTTTTGTACGGTAAATTTAGACTCAAAAACATTAGCACTATCATAAATATCATTGATAGTTGAGAAGGTATCAACTAGAGCAAATAATGTCTGTGTTTTTTGTGTGTATTTAATTCCTGCACTGTTTTTTCCAATTAGTTCAGGCGTGAAAGGGGGGTAAGACGTTGCATGTTTTGTGGCACAGCTTGATACAAGAATTGTTACTGTTGATAAAAGTAACAGTTTATTAATATTGAATTGCATTATAGCCTCCATTATTGCTAATAACTTCTGGAGTACAAGAGCTATTTTTATCGATATATTTTGCAAATTTTTCCTCAAACTTTTTAATTTCAGAGTTAATTAATTGAATATGTACAACTAAATTTTGTTTTGTCTGATAGTGTGGAGTGACTTTGAGTGCTATCTTTGTTTTTTTGCCGATTTCTACTTGTGCTTTAATAGCATTTTCTTCAATACCAAATAGGCCTAATGAAATTCTACTACGTAAATTCCCCGACCTAAATAACCATAAGTCAAGATAGCCTTGTGATTTAAGCTTTTGCTCTAATTTAAAGGCTTCATGCATTGACTCTTGTGCTGGGGTAAGTAATAAATAGCTATCAACATAGGAAATGGGCTGATTAACAAGTGATAATTTATAAAACTCCATTTGAGCAAGGCGTTGTACATCTTTAAAGTCATCATCAGATTTCAATTTATAGCACAATGAGGTATAAGGTTTTTCTTCTCCTTCTTCTACTACTCCATGAATTAGAGGCGTTAAGGCGCCCGTTTGTTTTTTTATGCTATCTTCTGATTTTTCTGTTTCAGCCAAGGTCATCGCTTCTTTGGGTAAAGTGATACCTAAGTAGCGAGTAAGGCCACCTTTGCTGGCTAAAATTCTGTACTGTGCGTATAACGTATCGTACTTAGCATTTGTATAAGCACTTTTTGTACTAAACATTTCATTGGCAGAATCTAGTAAATCTAACAAAGTACGCTGGCCAATATTAAATTGTTTTTGGTAGGCAGCATTACTTAAAATACTCGCATCCCTATGTTTTTTAAAGAACACTAATTGGCGTTTAATCGTTTGGTAGGATGTCCAAGAAAGGCGCATACTTTCAGTGACCTGTCGGAATGTATTGTCTCTAATTTCTTTGGCTTGGTTAACTTGTTCAGAAGTCTCTTTGCGGCGAGCAATGTCTTTTCCGCCATTAAAGAGATTGTAGCGAAGACGTAGCATTGCATAAGAGTCATCTCTTTCGCTTTCATGAATTGCTCCTGCTTCAAAATCAACTCTTGGCATATAAGCTGCTTTTGCTGTGTCGTGCTGAGAAAATGCTGAAGCAATGTCTGCATTAGCTGACTTAAGTGTCGGGTGGTGTTTAATAGCAAGCCTAATAGCGTCGTCAATATTTTTAGGAAGCACTTCTGATGGAGCATCAGGCGCTTCTAAATTGCGGGGCAAGGTTCCAACAATACGCTGAAAAGAGGATTCTGCATCCCTCATATTACCAATTTCAGATAGCATATTTTTTTCTGCTAAAGCCAGTCGACCATAAGCTTGATCAGCTTCTGCGCGTTTAGCTATACCGCGAGCAGCTCGTAGTTGTATTTGATCATAAACACGAGTGTGTACCGCTAGATTTTCTTTAGCGAGAGTAAGTAAGTTCTCAGTTCTTATTATATCTAAATAGGCTTCAATTGCTTGTAAAGCAGAAATTTCGGCTTGACGGTAGACACTATAAGAGCGTGAATCTGAGCGTGCAGTTTGGCGTGCAACTTCACTTGGAGTGGCTAAACCATCAAAAACCATTTGCGTTAATCTTATAGATGCTTCTTCGCTATGCCTGCGGTCATCTCTAATTTCAGTATCCCAGCCAATGCCTGCTTGTATATCAATCTTTGGCATATATTCTGCGCGGGCCTGGTCAATTTCATAGCTAACTGCAGAACGTTCTGAACGAGCAGACTGAATTTCTGGGTTTTCATTAATTGTTTGCTGTACTGCCTCTTGCATTGTTTGTGCCGATGCAGCAGAGATAAATGTAAGACTAATACTGTAGATGAGTAATTTTTTTTGGTGTTGTTAGCGTTAGCAATGGGCAATATGTATAAGTGATAAATACTTGTTTCATCTTGACGTGATAAAAAGCACTACTTTTTTTAGTAGGGAATTGATACCTACTTTAACGATGTTGATGTTGATATGTCAATTCTTTTATGAGCTTATACAAAAAAGTTATTTAACTACTTTAGGTGGTCATTAACTTGCAATAGTGGTTAAATTTCCGTGTCTATTTACGTTATAGATAGTTGACTGCTGTATAATTTATCTTAATTAATACAATGCATATTCTACAAAGTGCTTATGATTATCATGAGTAGCTTACATGCTATTGTTTTATAAACTGCGTTGTTACGATTCAGCAACACAGCCTTATTAACTTTAAAGAGATAATTTATGAGTTTTGCCGATTTAGGCCTTTCAGCCCCTATTCTTGATGCCGTTGCCGAACAAGGCTACGACACACCTTCACCGATTCAGTTGCAAGCAATTCCTGCAGTACTTGAAGGTAAAGATGTCATGGCGGCAGCGCAAACAGGGACGGGGAAAACAGCTGGATTCACCCTGCCTTTGCTAGAAAATTTGTCTAATGGCCAAACGGTTAATTCAAACCAAGTACGTGCTTTAATTTTAACGCCAACACGAGAGCTAGCAGCACAAATTGAAGAAAGCATTAAGAACTATGGTAAACACCTGCCATTAAGGTCAACGGTTGTCTTTGGTGGTGTGAAAATTAACCCACAAATGATGCGCCTACGACAAGGCGTGGATATTTTGGTGGCAACACCAGGGCGCTTATTAGACTTATCCAATCAAAATGCTGTACGCTTTTCTCAACTGGAAGTTTTGATTTTAGATGAAGCTGACCGTATGTTAGATATGGGGTTTATTCATGATATTCGTAAAATATTAGCGAAACTACCGAAAAAACGTCAAAACCTACTATTTTCTGCAACATTTTCTGATGACATTAGAAAACTAGCTAAAACGATTGTACATAACCCTGTAGAAATCTCGGTCAGTCCCCGTAATACGACGGCGGAAACAGTTAAGCAATGGCTTTGCCCCGTTGATAAAAAACGGAAAGGCGCATTACTCACGGCATTAATTAAAGAACATGATTGGCAGCAAGTATTAGTCTTTACACGAACGAAACGTGGCGCTAATCAGTTAACTCGGCACCTAGAAGAAGCAGGTATTCATGCGGCGGCGATTCATGGAAATAAAAGCCAAGGTGCGCGAACTAAAGCATTGGCCGAATTTAAAACAGGAAGAATTCGTATTTTAGTAGCAACGGATATTGCTGCACGTGGCTTAGATATTGATCAGCTACCTCAAGTGGTCAATTTTGACTTACCTAATGTTGCTGAAGATTATGTGCATCGTATTGGGCGAACAGGACGTGCAGGTGCCGATGGGCAAGCACTATCTCTAGTTAGTGCAGATGAGTTTGATTCTCTAGCAGGGATTGAACGATTAATTAAGCAAATTATTCCTCGTGAATTTATTGATGGCTTTGAGCCAACACATAGCTTGCCTGAATCACGCTTAGATCGTCGGCCCATTAAGCCTAAAAAACCTAAGAAGCCAAAAGATGGTCATAGAGATGGACAGCGTTCAGGTGCAAATGCTACAGGTAATAAAGCTGGCGCAAGAAATAATAGCCGCCGCCGCTCTTCTGGACGTGGGCAAAGTCAGAAGTAATCATATGAAAAGAGTGTTTTTATTAAGCGCATTGACTTTATTACTGTTCGGCTGTTCAACTGGAGGGGGGCAATCGATGCAGCCGGAGGTATTATTGGCTGCAATTGAGCTAGTGTTGTTGTCGATGTGAGATCGACAGCAGAGTACGAGGCTGGACACGTACCTGGTGCAATACATATTCCTTTTTGGAGTGCGTTTACCAGTGATAAATTAGTGGCGGTTGATAAAGATAGCTCCATTATTATTTACTGTGCACATGGACCGAGAGCAGGTATTGCAAAACTTGCTTTTAGTTGGGATGGTTTTAATGACCTTCAGTATTTACGTGGGCACATGACTGCATGGAATGATATGGGCCTACCTATTGCAAAATAACGCAAGATTAATGGGTATATGATTTTTAAAGAACCGTATGCAAGGTTATATTTTTGCTTCTACCTGCTCAGTTTCTTTAAGCCGCCAGATAAAAAATAATAAAACGCCCCCTAAACTACTAAGTCCCAGCTGTACGGGGAGTTTCCCTTGTAGAATAAAAATAGAAAGGCTGAAGGTTAAAATAATAAGCGCTGCGGCTTTTACTTTAGTGCGGCGTGTAAGGCTACGACTTTCTTCCCATTGTTTTAATGGAGTGCCAACAAAACGATTATTAAGCAGTGCTTGGTGAAAACGAGGGGAACTTTTAGCAAAGCAAGACAGAGCTAAAATGAGAAAAGGTGTTGTAGGTAAAATAGGCAACACAGCACCTACTACTCCTAGAATAACAAAGACTAGGCCCAGGGTGATTAAACTATATTTCTTGATATGTTGACGCATATTAAATAGGGGTAAAAGCGCCTTTGTAAGGCAAGTTATTATAATTACTTGGCTTTGGCTCTTTATTAAAGAGAGTAAATGACAGGAGTAACCAAAGGGTTCAAAGGCTATTACTCTTAAAGTTGCGCTGCCAGAGCTAAATATCATTATCTACCATTATAGAAATTAAGCCAGATAGCGACTGTACAAAAATTTGTATAGTTGCAAAAAATTCTTTGTAAGGATTTCTTATTCTTTACGACTCATCATATAATTTTAGATAAGAATACGCGTTTAGCTTAGAAATGCGTACATTTTTTATTTTTTGGAAATTATATGACTGATACTGCTATTACCGAATCTGTACAAAACTATTATGGCCAAGTGCTGCAATCAAGTGATGATTTAAAAACCAGCGCTTGTTGTACTTTAGACTCTGTTCCTGTTTATCTTCGTCCTTTATTAAAAGACTTACATCCTGAAGTGGTCGCGCGTTATTACGGCTGTGGAACTCCTTTGCCTCCAGCATTAGCAGGTAGTACGGTTTTAGATTTGGGTTGTGGTACGGGGCGTGATTGTTACCTCTTATCTCGCTTGGTTGGGGAATCAGGGCGTGTAATCGGTGTTGATATGACTGATGAGCAACTTGATATTGCTAATGAATATCGAGACTGGCATGCTGAGCGGTATGCTTATAAACAATCCAATGTTGATTTCAAAAAAGGCAAAATCGAAGATTTAGCAACAGCAGGTATTGCTGATAACTCCATTGATTTAGTTGTCTCTAATTGCGTAATTAATTTATCGGCGAATAAAAAACAGGTTTTATCTGAAATATTACGTGTTTTAAAACCAGGAGGGGAAATTTATTTTTCTGATGTTTATGCCGATAGACGAATTCCTGAAGCGCTAAAAACAGATCCTATATTATTAGGGGAGTGTTTGGGCGGTGCCTTATATTGGGAAGATTTCCGTCGTCTTATGCAAGAATTGGGCTGCCCTGATGTGCGTATCGTCAAAGAAAGCCCTGTTGCTTTAGAGGATGCGGAAGTAGAAGCTAAAATTGGTATGGTGGCTTTTAAATCTATTACCATTCGTGCTTTTAAAATGCCTTTAGAGGATCGCTGCGAAGATTTTGGGCAGTTAGCTATTTATAAGGGAACAATAGCAGAGCACCTACATGCTTTTGATTTAGATGACCACCACCATTTTGAAACCGGCAAGCCATTACGTGTTTGCGGTAATTCATTTGATATGTTGGCACTTAGCCGTTATGCGCCGCATTTTGAATTATTAGGTGATAAAACGACGCATTTTGGCTTATTTGATTGTGAGCCGAGTGTGGTGGCTGCCTCTGCTGAAGTTAGTGCTTCTTGCTGTTAACTAAGCATGTCAGGTGCTATTGCTATTTTTGTTAAAACGGTGGGCTTGTCGCCATTAAAAACACGTTTAGCAAAAACCATAGGAACAGACAATGCAGAAGCTTTTCATTTGGCAGCAAGCTCTGCTGTTTCAAGTATTGTTCAGCAAACATATTTAGATTGTTATTATGCAGTTGCTGAACAATCAGCAGTCAATCATCCAGACTGGCAAGATTTAACGTGTATTTGGCAAGGCGAAGGTGGCTTGGGTGAACGAATGCGTTTGGTTCACCAGAGCTTATTAAAAAAGCATGATTTTGTTTTGCTGGTTGGCGCGGATATCCCACAAATGACGGTTGATGAGATATTTAAGGCGAGTGTGTATTTGGAGGATGCAAGTCAGAAACGATCAGCCTTCGCACCAAGTGAAGATGGCGGCTTTTGGCTTTTTGGCAGTAATTTTGTTATTGCTGAAAATATTTGGACGGATGTACTTTATAGCCAAGCCAATACAGGTGACAGTTTTTTGCAGGCGATTAAAGCCTTAGCACCGGTAAAAATTTTAGATACTTGTCGGGATGTTGATGAATTAGCTGATTTGCATGCATTACAAGTTAGTTTAGCAGGCTTAGCTCAGCCGACAGAAGAACAGCAGCAATTAAGTAAATTTTTAACGAACATTTTTTAATAACGATTCTTTAAATTAAAAAGGTAGCTGCGATTTATTCGAGCTGAAAACTATGCGTGATGTGAAACCTTTATTATTAAACAGTGATTTCCCCAAAATTAAACGAGGGCAATTACATACTTTGCAAATGAATTTAGGCTATTTATGTAATCTCAGTTGTACACATTGCCACGTTAATGCAGGACCAAATCGAACGGAATTAATGAGCCGTGAAACCATGCTGCTTGCTTTGCAGTTCGCGGACAAGTATCAACTTAAGTCGCTGGATTTAACAGGTGGTTCACCAGAAATGAATCCTGACTTTAAATGGTTGGTAAAAGCGGCTAAAGGTCAGGGGTTACACGTGATGAACCGTTGTAATCCAACGATTTTAGAAGAGCCAGGCTATGAAGATGTCGCGGATTTCTTAGCGCAGCAACAAGTGGAAGTGATAGCATCGTTACCGTGTTATTTAGAAGATAATGTTGATGCACAGCGGGGTAAAGGTGTTTTTGTTAGCTCTATTAAAGCATTGAAACGATTGAATCAATTAGGTTATGGAATTCAAGGTAGCGGCTTAATATTGAATTTAGTCTTTAACCCACAAGGCCTCAATTTACCAGCGCCACAGTTAGAATTGCAGGAAGCTTATCGACAGTTTTTGGCCGAGCAATTTTCTATACAGTTTAACCAATTATTTACCATTACTAATATGCCAATACAGCGCTTTGGTTCTGTTTTAGACTCAAAAGGGCAGTTTGCTAAGTATGTTGATAAGCTAAAGCAAGCTTATCAAGTAGAAAATTTACACAATGTTATGTGTAAAACGCTGATTAATGTTGATTGGCAAGGCTATGTTTTTGATTGTGATTTTAACCAAATGTTAGAGCTGCCGTTAGCCGGTAAAAAAACACATTTAAGTGAATTATTAGCGGCAATGCCTGAAAAACAGTCAATTTCAGTTGCTGATCATTGTTATGGCTGTACTGCTGGTCAAGGGTCTAGTTGTACTGGAGCATTTTAAAAGAAGAGGGCATAATGAAAAAAATCTTATTTGTTTGTGTAGAAAATTCATGTCGGAGTCAAATGGCAGAGGCCTTTGCACATATTCAAGGTGAAAATAAGTTAGAAGTGTACAGTGCAGGATCAAGGGCTTCTGGCAAGATTAATGATAAAGCAATAAAAGCCATGCAAGCTGTTGGGTATGATTTGAGTGCGCATTACTCGAAATCATTACACGATATCCCTGACCTTGATTACGATTATGCGATTACGATGGGCTGTGGTGATGAATGTCCTGATGTTAGAGCAAGACAAAGATTAGACTGGAGTATTCCTGACCCTAAAAATATGGAGCCTTTAGGGTTTAATGAGGTGAGAGATATGATTAAGGCTAGAGTTTCAGCTTTGTTGCAAGAAAGTGACGTTAGTGTTCACTAAAATAGATTTTTTTATAATAACTTAAGGCGGATCCGCCGGTATTATCGGTATCGGTCATAATAGCAACGGCATCAATATAACGAATTTTTTTACCAAAATGCTTGTTGATATCCACTAGTATGTTGCGTTTTTCAGTGTACCAGTAGGCGAGCTTGTCATTTTTGGAGCGTAAAGCTATTTCCATGACACTTTTGCCGGCATAAGGGCTTTTCCAGGCCTGAAATTTTTCAGCTTGACTTGCCCAAACATAGGTTAAGGATTTTGTTTGCCAGAATCCCCAGCCGGTTTTAAAGATGATATAAACCCTTGCGGAAAAGTCATCCCCTTGCTTGATTTCTTCATTAGCAATATTTAGTTTTTTATCTATGCGCCAAGACCAATTAAGGTAGGGTGTTTTTTCTAAATCAATATGAATTTCTTTATATAAGCTGGAGGCGGATGAGTGGCTCGTTGCGCGTAAACCTAAATCAGTTACCTTATATTCAGTCTCACCAACAAAGGATTTTTTCTGCCAATGTGAAAGGTCATCTTGAGTAAAATTATCAATAATAATTGGGGTAGCAAAAGCCCAAGATGAGAAGGATAAAAAGAATGCTATTACGATGCCTAAAACCATAAATAATACCTAAGCTTGATAGATGGCACCCAAAATAACAGGAGAGCTAGCGCCTGTTGCTTCCGGTAAATTTCCTGCCATTCCTTCTAGGGTTTGTTTTGCTAGCCATGCAAAAGCCATTGCTTCAACTTGGTCAGGTGGGACACCTAAAGTTTCAGTTGATAACAGTGGTTTTTCTAAATTGTCACCTAAACAGCTCATTAGCGTTTTATTGTATATTCCGCCGCCGCAAATAAAGATATTATCGGTTTCTGGTGCATTTAATAAAATAGCTTCCGCAATACTTTCCGCAGTTAATTGACATAAGGTGCGCTGAACATCTTCGGGTTTATACTGCGTTTGGGTGGATAAATTTTGCTTTAACCACTGCTCAGAAAAGTATTCAGTACCGGTACTTTTTGGTATTGTTTGAGAAAAATAAGCATCACTCTTTAGCTGAGAGAGTAGGCGCTGTCGTGTTTTCCCTGTTATGGCCCATGAACCATTATGATCATAAGCTTTGTTTTGCTGCTGGCTAATCCAATGATTCATCAAGGTATTGCCGGGCCCCGTATCAAAACCAACAACTGGCTTAGATGCATCTTTAGGTAGAATCGTTATATTAGCAATACCGCCGATATTAACAATGACATTATTTTTATCAGGATTAGAAAATAAAGCACGATGAAAAGCAGGAACGAGAGGCGCACCTTGCCCGCCAGCAGCGATATCTTTGCGGCGAAAGTCAGCGACAGTGGTAATTCCAGTTCTTTGGCAAATTATATTGGGGTCGCCAATTTGTAAGCTAAAAGGTAGCGCAGTATTTGGCGAATGGTAAAGTGTTTGCCCGTGACTGCCAATTGCTTTTATAGTCGTAGCTTCTGTATTGTTTTGTTTGAGTAGGCTAAGGCAAGCCTGGGCATAAAACTCACCTAGCTGAGTATCTAGCTCTCCATATTGTGTAAGGGAGAGTGGCGAACCATTAGATATGGACTGTATTTTTTCTTTAATTTCAGCTGGGTAAGCTTGGTAATAAAAATCAACAACTTGTGCTTTCTGTTTGGTGAAGTCATAAAGGCCAGCATCAATACCATCTAGGCTAGTTCCTGACATTAAGCCAATATAGTAATCGCGCTGCATGACTAGAGTTGAGTCGTAGCCAGTTGAGAGGGAGATATTTCAGCTAGCTGGACAAATAATAACGAAGCCTTTTCTATAAAATCAGCGATATATTTTTTCTTTATTGGTGTGGCATTGGGGAGCTTTACGGTTAAAGGGTTGCGGTGTACACCGTTAACGCGAAATTCATAATGCAAGTGAGGGCCGGTCGCTAACCCGGACTTTCCAACATAACCAATAATATCGCCTTGATTTAAGCGGGTGCCTGTGCGCTGTCCGCGCTTAAATTTAGATAAGTGAGCGTAAAGCGTACTATAGCGCTGTCCATGCTTAATAATAACAACATTTCCATAACCACCTTTTTTGCCTCGAAAGATGATTTTTCCATCGCCAGTCGATTTAATAGGGGTTCCTGTTCTTGCTGCATAATCAACGCCTTTGTGGGCGCGTATTTTATTTAATACAGGGTGTTTGCGCCTTAAATTAAAGTGGGAGCTAATTCGTGCGAAATCGATAGGTGTACGTAAAAAGGCTTTGCGCATACTTTCGCCAGTAGGGGTGTAGTAGCTTATTTTACCCGCAGGGTCTTGATAACGTACGGCTTTAATAGAATGGCCGTCATTGATAAATTCAGCAGCTAAGATTTCTCCAGTGTTAAGAAACTTCCCATCAATAAAATGCTTTTCGTAAAGTAAAGAAAATTGGTCGCCAGCACGTAAGTTAAGTGCAAAATCGATATCCCATGCAAAAATATTGGCTAATTGCATGACAAGTTTATCGCTTAGGCCAGCTTCTTTACCGGCCCAAAATAAAGAAGACTCAATGGTGCCAGATGCGCTAGCAATGTGAGTTTCAATTTCTTTGATGATGAGTTCAACTTTAAAATTGCCATCATCTAGGCGTGTTGCTTTGAGTTCTTTAGATAAATTAATTTGGTAGACAAGGTGGCTGAGGTTTCCTGAGATATTTTGGCCAATTAATAGTGTTTTTCCGGGGGTAATGGCGGCAAATTGGGAGCCTATATCATTCGCGTGAATGATTTTGTGTAAATCTGAACGATTTAAGCCATTTTTAGAAAAAATAAGAGAAAGGCTTTCTCCGGACTTAATCTCATGTTTTTGCCAGATTGTGGACAGGCTTTGTAGGCTATGGGCCTTTATTTTTGCTACGGGTATATTTGTTGTTACAGACTTTTCCGGTGTATCTAGTGCGCTGGGTATATCAGCAATAGAAAGTGGTAAGTTGTTATTTTCAACAGAAGGTGTTGTCGTTGAGAAAAAGGCGTAACTGCTAATTGCAAAAAAAGTACAGGCGAGAGCCGTTAAAATTAGTTTCGAAGCTGTGCTTTTTTTCTTTTTATTCCGACGTTTTGAGAGATAATAGTTATTTTTATAGTGCATTTCTTAATTATAAGATGTTTGACGTAGGAATGCCTTATTATATAAAGATAATATTGTTAGTTAAATGATAAAAGGTGAATAAATTGCAAGAAGATGTGTTGGAGCTATTAAAGCGTGGAACGGAAGAGATTTTATTAGAAGCGCAATTAGTTAAAAAATTAGCTGAGGGTAGGCCGCTACGAATAAAAGCAGGTTTTGACCCAACGGCACCAGATTTGCACTTAGGCCATACAGTGCTTATTAATAAGCTAAAGCAATTTCAAGATTTAGGGCATGAGATATTATTTTTAATTGGCGACTTTACTGGCATGATTGGTGATCCAACGGGTAAAAATGTCACAAGAAAAGCACTAACAAAAGAGCAGGTGATAGAAAATGCAAAAAGCTATCAAGAACAGGTGTTCAAAATTTTAGACCCTGAAAAAACTAAAATCGTATTTAACTCAGAGTGGATGAATGCTATGTCACCCGCTGATTTTGTGCAGTTAACAGCAAAACATACTGTGGCTAGAATGCTGGAGCGAGATGATTTTAGTAAGCGCTATAAAGCAGGGCAGTCCATTGCTATTCATGAGTTTCTTTATCCATTGATACAAGGGTATGATTCCGTTGCAATGAAAGCGGATTTGGAATTAGGTGGAACAGATCAAAAATTTAATTTATTAGTGGGAAGGCAGTTACAAGAAGTTTATGGCCAAACACCGCAAGTGGTTATGACAATGCCTATATTGGAAGGCTTGGATGGCGTGCAGAAAATGTCAAAATCCTTAAATAACTATATAGGTATATCTGATGCGCCGAATGATATGTTCGGTAAAATTATGTCCATTTCTGATGATTTAATGTGGCGTTACTTTGAATTACTAAGCTTTAGGCCAATGGATGAGGTTAGCGCTTGGCATCAAGAGTGTAATAATGGTGCTAATCCTCGTAACTATAAAGTTAAGCTAGCTCAAGAAATTATTGCCAGGTTTCATGATGAAGCGGCAGCAATTAAAGCGCTGGCAGATTTTGAAGCGCAATTTAAGCGTGGAGCAATTCCTGATGACATTAAAGAGCTTGAGTTAATTGCTGAGGGCGAAGCTTATGCAATAGCACTACTATTAAAAGATGCCGGTTTAACATCGAGTACCTCTGACTCTAATAGAATGATTAAACAGGGGGCGGTTAAAATTGATGGCGAGAAGCTTGCTGACAATAAATTGCTTGTATCGGTAGGTTCAGAGGCTATATATCAGGTTGGGAAGCGAAAATTCGCAAAAGTTAAAATAAAGTCTTGACGGTATTCCTTGTGGATGTATAATGGCC
>JAQRMR010000097.1 GCA_028599115.1 Methyloprofundus sp. | reverse complement strand
CTTATTTAAAAACCGATAAAGCAGTCTTTTACTTATCTCTTGCTGTATTTTTATTAGTTGGCTTTCAAGGTTGGCTAGGGGCCATGGTCGTAAAATCCCATTTGCACCCTTTAATGATTACTGCACACATGCTATTAGCGCTCTTTATCGTTGCATTACTTATTTATGCCATCGCACGCTCGCAGCAATTCTCATTACAAAATATCGATATATCTCAATTACCCAAACACTTCAAAAAAGTACTGATTGCCGCCATGGGAATGACACTTATCCAGGTGGCCATGGGCTCTCAAGTAAGAGAAGCGGTTGATATCATTGCTTTGCAACATGACTATCTTGAGAGAGAATATTGGCGTAGCAGTTTCCCTATTATTTTCTATGTACATCGTTCCTTTTCATCACTTATTCTTTTTACTAACCTATGGATGGTATGGAAAATTCATCAATTAGTTGATAAAAATAACCTGCTATTAAAATTAGCCTATAGCTTAATGGGGCTTATTGTGACCGCTATTTTGGCCGGCATGGCCTTAGATCGATTAGGAATTCCTCCAATCGTGCAACCGATTCACCTACTTGTTGCTAATCTCATTTTTGGTTTGCAGTTTTTTATCTATATTTGCTTGCACTATGCTGAGCAGCCCATAAAAACGAGTATATCTGATTAAATAAACAGGGCGTTAGTTTCTTTCGCCCTTTTTTAATCACTTGTTTTTCTAATCTTTACTTGGCAAACTCAAAAGCCTCCTACTTCAAATAATGAAACCTTCACTATGTTAAAAATAATATTTCGCTGGATTCTCTGCTTACTCTATAAAGTTGAGGTAAAAGGACTAGAGAATTACCAAAAAGCAGGTGACCGAGTTCTGATTATTTCCAATCATAGTTCGTTTTTAGACCCGTTATTATTAGGTGTGTTTTTACCCGATGCGATTACTTTTGCAATTAATACGCATATTGCAGAGCGTTGGTGGTTAAAGCCTTTTCTTGGCTTATCTAATGTCTTCCCTTTAGACCCTACCCACCCCATGCAATTAAAGGATTTAATTCATCACTTAAAAGAAACAAAAAGCAAAACCGTTATTTTTCCTGAAGGGCGAATTACCGTGACTGGCTCTTTAATGAAAATATATGACGGAACAGGTATGGTGGCTGATAAATCAGGAGCAACTTTACTTCCTATTCGTATCAACGGCGCTGAATACACGCCATTTTCACGCTTACAAAAAATAGTTAAATTACGCTTATTCCCTAAAATAACGCTCAGTATTTTACCCCCAACAACACTGTCAATTCCTGATGACCTACGCGGTAAACAACGCCGTCATGCGAGCGGTATAATCTTAACCGACATCATGACTAATATGATGTTTAATACTAGCCACTACCAAAAAACACTGTTTTCTGCACTTTTAGAAGCCAAAAAAATTCATGGTGGAAAACATACGGTTGCTGAAGATACAGAGCGTACACCGCTATCTTACAATAGCCTTATTACCCGTACTATCGCAATAGCAAACGCACTAAAAAAGATCACCCAACCCAATGAAAATATTGGTGTCTATTTACCCAATAGTACAAAAACACTTAATGTTGTTCTTAGCCTTCAACTCTATGGCCGCGTACCTGCAATGCTAAATTATAGTACAGGCGCATCTGGTATGAGTTCAGCTTGCCAGACTGCTGAAATAAAAACAGTCCTAACTTCACGTCGCTTTATTGAATTAGGAAAATTTGAAAAAGATGCCCAACAACTAGCTGAAAACGTAAACTTAATTTATCTAGAAGATATTGCAGCACAAATCACAACCCTAGATAAATTAACCGCCCTTGCTCATGCGAAAACTGTTAACTTCTGGTACCCTCGCCTAAACTATTCCTCTGACAGTACAGCCGTCATTTTATTTACCTCAGGTACTGAAGGGTCACCAAAAGGGGTCGTGCTATCACATAGCAATATTTTAGCAAACCACCAACAAGTCTTAGCGCGCATTAACTTTAACCCACAAGATGTCGTACTTAATTTTTTACCGATGTTCCACTCTTTTGGCTTTACCGTTGGCACAATGCTACCTATTTTGAACGGCATGACTAGCTTCTTTTATCCGTCTCCGCTGCATTACAGTGTCATCCCCGAAGTCGCATATGAGATCGGAGCCACCATTCTCTTTGGTACTAATACCTTTCTTGCGGCATACGGTAATAAAGCCCATGCTTATGATTTTTATAATTTGCGCTATGTCGTCGCAGGCGCTGAAAAACTTAACGAAAATACTCGTCAACTTTGGGCAGATAAATTTGGTATTCGCATTTTTGAAGGCTATGGTGCGACGGAAACCAGCCCTGTTGCAGCTGTTAACACGCCAATGTACTTTAAAAAAGGTACCGTTGGCCGACTACTACCCGACATGCAATACAAACTAGAAGACGTTCCGGGCATTGAAGGGGCTGGACAATTGCACCTTTATGGAAAAAACATTATGCAAGGCTACTTATTAGCCAATAATCCAGGAAAATTAGTTCCCCCTAAGTCCATTTATGGTGCAGGCTGGTATGACACTGGGGATATCGTCAATATAGATGATGAAGGCTATGTTTCCATCCGTGGCCGCAGTAAACGCTTTGCAAAAATAAGTGGCGAAATGGTCTCACTAGCCGCCATTGAGCAACATCTTGTTAAAATATGGCCAGAAAATGAGCATGTTGTTGTCAGTATTCCTGATGATAAAAAAGGCGAGCAACTTATACTCTTAAGTACGCGTGCCAATATATCAAGTAAAGAACTCAATAAAAATTCACCTGGATTTTCTAGTATCGCTCTACCCAAAAAATTTATCACAGTTGATACCTTACCCATTTTAGCAACGGGGAAAGTTAACTATGCTGCTGCAACAGAAATTGCCTTACGTGAGTTTGTACTTAGCTAACAAATTACTGCATTTACTATGAAACATTTTAAGCTTTTTGCTCTCTTACTAACATTCTCTCCTCTCGCCTTAGCTCTGAGCATTGTAGTAAAAGAAGAGCACCCTTACATCGGTAGTCAGCTGCTTAATCAAGGTTTATCTATTGAACTTATCAATACTGCTTTTAATCGTGCTGCTATTAAACCCACTATCGTTTATGAATCATGGCCTCGCGCTTACGAAGGTGGTCTAATTGGGATTTATGATGTGATCGGCTCTATTTGGAAAAATACTGAGCGTGAACAAGACTTTGCTTTTAGTGAGCCTTACCTTTTTCATGAGATAAAATTTATCAAGCGAAAATCAGAAACGGCTATTCAATTTAATCAGTTGAATGATTTAAATGGCTTAATTGTTGGCACCCTCAAAGAGTATGAGTATCGAGATGACTTTTCGCACTCTAGGAAAATATTAAAATTGCCACAAAACCACTTAATTCAAAACTTAATCTTTTTAAAACAAAGCAAAGTTGACCTTACTTTAGGTGATATTAGAAAAATCGACTATGAAATTAATACTTTTATGAAAGGTAGTAAAGAGACTTTAGAGGTTTTACCGCAGCCACTCTCTACAAAGAGTGTACATATTGCTGTCAGCAAATCCAACCCTAAGCATGCTGAAATCATAAGTCAATTCAATGCCGCACTAAAAACTATGCGTGAAGACGGTACTTATGCAGCAATTTTAAAAAAACATGTAGCGCTTTTTCAATAAGAATAGCTAGTTACTCTGCTCGCTCTAAACTTTCCCTTTCTAATGCTCTAATTTTACCTAAATAGTGTTCATAATCCTTAGAGTCCGTCGCAGAGTAATTTAAATTTTTAAATAAGCCTGTTAACTTTGTAAAATAATGTCGCGCAGCATCTTTATTTGAGAAACCATGCTTTATAGTGAGCAGTTCAACTATTAGCGTTAAACTCTCTTCTTGCCTAGCTAATGGCACGGCAACATCAACTGCATCAAAAGCATCTTGCTGCAAATAAACATTATCTAAAAAAAGTGACTGCTGATAAATAATGAAATCTTCAATAGTGACACCTTCCTCACCTGTCACCTGAATCATTTGCAAAATATCTTCACCTTTTTTGAGTAACGCTAATAATTGCTGTATTTTCTCCATCCAGCCGTCAGCAAGGTTTTCCTTATACCAAGGTTTTAGTTGCTCTGAATAACGCGACCAAGATAATAATGGGTCAACCGCTGGGTAAAAGCGCTTATAAGCACGATCTGCACTTAAACCTAAAAAGGTTTTCACTGTTCCTAAGGTCGATTGCGTGACTGGCTCTTCAAAATTACCACCTGCTGGAGAAACTGTGCCAATCATGGTTAAGCTGCCTTCATTATTATCAACAGTTTGAATAACACCGGCACGTTCATAGATACCCTTAATCGCGGAATCCAAATAAGCAGGAAAAGCCTCTTCGCCTGGAATCTCCTCTAAGCGTCCTGAGGTCTCTCGCATGGCTTGTGCCCATCGAGAAGTAGAATCAGCAATAATTAAAACATTAAGGCCCATCTGCCGATAATATTCGCCTAAAGTAATACCTGTATAAATTGAGGCTTCTCTTGCTGCAACCGGCATAGAAGAAGTATTACAAATAATAATGGTGCGATCCATCAAGGTTTTACCTTGTGCATCTTTCAACTGTGGAAATTCGGTAATGGTTTCAACCACTTCACCTGCTCGCTCACCACAGGCGACAATAATAACAATATCCACATCTGAGTTACGTGAAATTAGATTTTGTAATACGGTTTTCCCTGCTCCAAATGGTCCTGGTATACAACCCATCCCGCCTTTTGCAATGGGAAAAAAACTATCAATTAAACGTAGGTGGGTAATTAAAGGTTCATGCGGGTATTTTCTTTGCGCAATATTTTGTTTTAATAAGTGCTGTGGCAATGCTTTACGCACGGGCCAGCGCTGCCTAAGTGTAATCTTCTGCTCCCGCCCTGTGCTCAGCTTTATTTTTGCGACTGCTTCATTCACTGTGACGCTACTTTCTTGAATCCAAGTAACCGTCGCCTCACCTTTTAATGCAAACGGCAGCATAATTTTATGTGTAAAACCACGCTCTTGAACCGTACCAATCACAGAGCTTGCTTTTAAGACCGTACCTGTTTGTACAGAAGGTACAAAACTCCACTTTGCATTTTCATCTAGTGCGGCTAAATCAACACCTCGGGGTAAAAAATAACCAAATTCATTGGCCAACTTATCTAATGGATTCTGTAAACCGTCATACACTTGCCCTAGTAATCCTGGCCCCAGCTCTACTGATAACATTTCTGAGCTTTGCTCTACTAAGTCACCAATACTAATACCTGCTGTACTTTCAAATACTTGAGCATCAGCCTCATTGCCATTAATACGTAATACTTCAGCTTTTAAGCGCTCACTATGCTTTGCATCACTACGACTCGGAATAATATATACCACTTCATTTTTAGTCAGTGGGGTCTCTGTATTCGCTAAACTTTCTATAGAAACTAAGCTGTCTTGAACAGCTACAATTCTTGCGCTTGCATTAGATTGACTCATTATTTTTCACACTATTTTCAAATAATATTTATTGGCTTAATTTGTTAGCGCTTGCTCAACTAACTTTTCAAACTGCTGTATGGCTTTCTTTTCATCATTTTTCGCCCAGCGATCGTTAATATCCCAGCGCAAAACGTAAATAATAACGGCTTCAAAATCAAAATAATGACCTTGGCCTATTTTTTCATAGTGCTGCCAACTTAAATTCAGTAGCAACTTTTCTAAATTAACTGTTTCATTCGCATTAAACAGCTGGTTTGCTTCTTTCAGCCATGGAAAACGGTGACTTAAAGTGAAATCATCAGACTGCCAGTTTTTTTTAATATGACTGGTAACTCCCTCATACCCTCGGAAGTCAGCTGCTGCTGTGGCAGATTGATTTAATTTTCGGTAACGTATTGCAGCCATAATTGTGCGTATTTGTAAACGCCAGATAACAACATCAGCTAAGAAAGAGTTATTTAACTCACTTAGCAGCTGCTCAATCTGTTTTTCGCCATGCTCTATTGATGACATTTTCGCCCAAAGTAAAACAGCTTGTATCTCGTCAAGTGTTTGCTTATCTTTACTATTTAATAAGCTTAAATGTCTATCTAACTGAACTCGCGATAACCTTTTATTTTTGCTGTCCCATAAAGATAATGCATGTGGCGGTAAGCTTGCCATTAGCATTGCATAATCAGTTTGGGAGTTAATCATTTAACAATTCCTTGCAGTAGAGCTCTAAACCTTGGCTGTAAATGCTCTAACAATAATGCTGAAATAGTCTCATCGGTAAATTCTACGGCCATCCCCTCATCCTTTAAGCGTATCAAAAGTCCTGAGCTCAACTCATTACTCGTATGAATACTAACGCCTTCGCGCAACATATCTGCGGCAATCGCTGCAGTAAAGTGCGTTAAAGAGCCTTGCTTCAACTCTTCTGGGTTATTTTTAAGCTCATCAACCCCAACAGGATTATTTGCAAAAAATAAGCTGACCTCATCTTTATCTTCTAAATCAAGCTGTTCACGAACTTTTCCTGCCAATTGCAAAATAAGTCGCTCTAAAAAAGCTTCTTGTTCCATTTTTTGTCCAACAACACGCTGCACATCATGACTGAAAGATTCTAATAAAGTATCACGTAATTTTAATAAAACATCACGCATCGCCAATTTTAGTGCATCTTCTCCAGATTTTTGATGCGCATCGGCTGTTTTCTTTGCATTCGCAATTAATTGCTGAGCCTCCATTTCAGCCTCTTCAACTATCCATTCAGCACGTTTTTGAGCATCTAAAACAATCTTTTCTGCATTTGCTTGTCCTGCTTCAACGCCTTGCTCTCGTAAGCGTTGAATTAAATTCTCTACCCCTGAGGAGGTTTTAATTTCAGTTTTCATACCTTAGCCCTGCGGAATATTACTGCTAATTACTAATGCAAAAATAAAAGCAAATACAGCAAAGCCTTCTACAATAGCTGCGGGTGCAACAGATAAACCAAATATTTCTGGTTTTGCTTTAGAGGCTTGAATAGCTGATGCACAACACTGCCCTTGATAAATAGCACTAAACATTAATGCTAAGCCAGCTAAAACACCAATTGCGAATAGCCCTGGTGCAACTTCTGCTGTGACTGGGCGATTAAGAGTAAACATCACCACAATACCGTAAATAACTTGTGATGATGGCATAGCCGAAACACCAACATACCGTCCATAGCCGCTATCCGTATCCAACATTGCTCCAATTGCTGCTTGCCCAGCAACAGCACAGCCCATAATACTACCTACCGCACCGAGTGCCATGGGTGCATATAAACCAACCCAACCGAGTACGAGTAAAAATTCATTCATTGATAGTCCTCTTTTTTTGAAAATACATGAAATGGATAGCCTTCATCTGAGACACTCCAGTTATAAAACTCAATAAAATTTAAGCGCAAGCCATGCACGACACCACTCATAATGCCAAGCATAATATTTAAGCTATGGCCGATTAATAAAATCAAAAGTCCATAAAGCACACCTAAGCCTGGAGTTGATTCATACGCTTGAATTGCAAGCTGGTTAAAAGTAATCGCAAGCGATGCGCTGGCTAAGCCAAGTGCAAATAAACGCATATAACTTAAAACATCACCAAAAATTTTAGTCATACTACTTAGGTTTTTGATACCTTCCAGTATGCGCCATAATAAATCTATTGCTCGATTTATTGGCCTATCGCTACTAAATAGTAGCAATGCCATTGCAGCAATAGCAAAAAGCGTATAGGCCGTCCAACTTAATATTTGGCTAGTTTCTTCTAATGATAACCATAATAAAAACCCAGCTATCACAGCCAATGCCCAACCTAAGGATGAATAACGCTTTATATTTGCTTTAAACTGATAGGCCTGTACTAAATTGGCAATAGCAATATGAGCAACACCAACAAAAATAGAAATTTTCATCATCGTATCAAAGTCATTCATATCAATAATTTTTAATCGCCCTATTAAGCTTGTTTCGGCTGGTGAAAAGCCAAAATAACTGCCTGCTAAAATACCCCAGACTAAAGAGCTTAATAAAGTGACTAACACTAAAACTCTAAAACGTAAGCCTTTATCTGAGTGCCCCATTTTTTTCCATTTAACGGCTAATATGCTAAAAAAAACGACTGCATAGCCTGCATCAGAAAGAATCATGGCAAAAAATAAAGCAAAGGAGAAAAAAACCACGATAGAGGGGTCCCAGCTATAATAATTAGGCATTTGATAAAACTTAACAATTTCCTCTCCCCCCTCAAAAGTACGCATGTTTTTAAGTAAAGTGGGAGGCTGTTCAGTGCCATCAGGAGTTTCAATTAAACATGCTAGGGAATGTTTTTTTGCTAAGTATTCGATTTTATCTATCAAATCTTCAGCAACCCACGATTGCAATACAAAAAGTTCAGTCTCATCACGAACCATGGCATGAGCCGCATTTAATTCTGAGTCGCTTTTAAACTTTGCTAAATTAAACATAATAAGGGACATCCAACGTGTTAAATACTCACGCTTGGCATAGCTATCTTCAATCGCCAAATTGGTACTGTCTAATTGCTTATTTAACTCAGATAATGGCGTATCACCAACATGCGTTCTGGGCACAGGCATCGCCTTTAACGCTGGCTCATCTTTCGCTACAACAACAACATACGCTAAGGTGTTACTTTGGTTAACTTGCTGCCAAATAAGTTCTGTTCTACTGACAATATGCATTAAGTGCTTTGGAACACGATAAAACCATAAGCGGTACCCCTGTAAAACGCCGTCTTCTGCAAGAACAAAATCGCCCCATAGAGCAACATCTTTAATACGTTCTTCTAAAAAATCGCGCTGCTCTGATAATTGCAATAACTTATTTTTTATTTCTAAAATTTCAGTAATCGTTTGGTTAAAATCGAAATCTTGTTCTTGTCGTATTTGATGACGTTTTTTATCCGCAGCCTGCAGGTACTTTAAAGCACTAATCGCTTTATCTACGCCCATTACTTCAGGACTGACTAGTGACTTATCTTGACTATTAAAAGGGATTAAGTGCGCTACGCCTAAGTCCTGTAAGTCTCGTAAAATAAGTGTTTTATCCGTAGAAACGCCACATAAGCTGACTTTCTTTAAAGTAACAATACTCATAAGCCTTCCTGGTTGATTTTTAGACGTTTTTGCTTGGTACTTTTTGCCCTGACAACACCCGCAGTTTCCATATCAGCAAGGTAAATTTTGATCTTCCGTATATCTTTCTGTGCTTTAGGAATTAACACTTTATCGAATAAATTAACTCGTTGAGTAATTTTTCGCAACGCAAAATTCAACGCCTCAACGCGTTGCTCTTTTACCTGTTGTTCTACTTTTAAACTAAGCATTTTTTTAAGCTGAATAACCAGCTGATCAACCCAATGTGGTTCAGAAAATAATGAATACTCCTTTACCTCAATGCTTAGCTCCTTAATAAAAGGCAAATGCACGCCGACAACATTCTCTTCTGCAATGTCTACTTTGGTGACTTTAACTAGATTTTGTACATCAATACTCGTATCGGCAAGCATCGGTAACATCACTGAGCTTTGCTCATAACACTCGGCTATCTCAAGCACACTTTGGTCAACCAATGCTTGTGCTTTTTTACGCTCTAGTGCTAGCTGCTGCCTTTTTAAATCCAAAGAAGGCAGGTATTGACGATAGCGTTTTAACTTAATCATTTCCTTACTTAAGGAAGATTTGCTATAAGCTAGCCTAGCCATGATTCTGGTTCTCTTTAGAAAAGTATTTATCAATCAGAGCTTGCTTCATTAACAGCTCACTTTCATCAAAGCATTCAGCTAAGGTTTGCCAACAAAGATCTAAAGCCTCTTCTAATGGAATGGAAACATCTAAGCGCATAAAGCGGGCTTTAAATAAATCGCCAAATTTTAATAATTTCTCATCAAATTCTGATAAATCAAAGGCCATTGCTTGTTTTTGCTCTGCTTCTGTTGAGCCAGCATAAAAACGAATCATGGTATTCATAATTTGCGCATGATCTTCACGTGTTTGTGAACCAATAACATGCTGTTTTAACCGTGATAGCGAACCAAAAGGATCTAGAATTCCATCATGCAAATAGAACTGCCCTTCTGTAATATAACCCGTATTATCAGGAACAGGATGCGTCACATCGCCCCCTGGCATCGTTGTAACCGATAAAATAGTCACTGAACCTGCCCCCTTATAATCACAAGCTTTTTCATAGCGCCTTGCCAACTGAGTGTATAAATCCCCCATATAGCCGCGATTCGCAGGCACTCGCTCCATAGAAATGCCGACCTCCTTCATCGCATCGGCATAAGCAGTCATATCTGTTGTTAACACTAAAACACGCTTACCTTCTTCTACCGCAAAGCGTTCTGCAACAGCCAAGGCCATATCTAACACGAGTAAGCGCTCAACAATTGGATCAGAGGCTAAGTTACAGAACATGACCGTTCTGGCAAAGACACCCGCTTCTTCAAATTGCGTGCGAAAGTAATGAAAATCATCAAAAATAAGTCCAAGGCCAGCAAAAATAACAATTTCAGCATCTGCTTGTATGCCAATCCTAGCTAAGAAAGCATTATAAGGTTCACCTGATACTGAAAAAATAGGAATTTTTTGGCTTTCAACTAAGCAATTAAAAATATCAATCATCGGCACATTAGTACGAATCATTTTAGATGCCAGCATACGCTTTATGGGATTGACTGATGGCCCATCAATCTCTGACTTTGGGTCATGCTCTAACTGCGAGCCACCATCAATTGGTTCACCTAAACTATTAAATACACGACCAAGTATATTGGGCGAGTAAGTCACTTTCATAGCCGAACCTAAAAAACGTATTGATGCCGCATTAGATATACCTTGTGTACCAGAAAAAACTTGTAGCGATATTTCATCACCCACAATTTTTATAACTTGAGCCAAAGAATAAGCCCCCCTATCCTCAACCACAGCTAAATCACTAAACCGTGTAACGGCTCCTGTTATTTCCTCCGCCTCGGCTACCCTTATGGTTATAATATTACCTATAATTGATAAAATATTATGGTGTCGAACCATTTGCCTTATCATTGACTACTCCAAATTAGTCTATTCATAACTGCTTACATACTTGTCGAGTAAGATTAGCAGTTTTTTGTCACAAACGTAACCTTATTCATGTCTAAATTGATTGCTCAACAAATTGCCAACTTAAGCTTAGAGATAAAACAATATAATCAACAATACTACCAGCTAGACTCTCCTAGCATTACGGATGCTGAATACGATAGAAAACTGAGGGAGTTACGCCTGCTTGAACAAAACAACCCAGAATTAATTCAAGCAAACTCCCCCACTCAGACCGTTGGTAGCAGCGCTTTATCTGCCTTCACAAAAGTCACTCATGAACTGCCCATGCTATCGCTAGATAATGTTTTCTCAGCGGAGGAAATGGATGAGTTTATTGAGCGCATTAATAATCGCTTAAAAAGAACCTTACAATTAAATTTTTGTGTAGAGCCTAAATTAGATGGTCTTGCAATCAGCTTATTGTATGAAAAGGGGCAATTAATCCGAGCAGCCACACGCGGAGATGGTGCAATTGGTGAGGATGTCACCCGCAATGTAAAAACCATTAAAAATGTTCCTCACCATTTACATGGCAATAATATTCCCGCTCGCTTAGAGGTGCGTGGTGAAGTTGTTATGCCTATTGCTGACTTTGAAAAATTCAATTTAACAGCCATTGCTAATAATGCTAAAGCCTTTGTTAATCCACGTAATGCCGCTGCAGGAAGTTTGCGTCAACTCGACTCAGGTATAACCGCGACCCGCCCTTTAGCTTTTTATAGTTATGGCATTGGCATTATTGAGCAAGGAGAATTAGCCGATAGTCATTACCAGCGCTTACAACAATTAAAATCCTGGGGCTTGCCATTAAGTGATGAAATTCAATTAAGAGAGGGAGCTAAAGGCTGTTTGGAATATTACGAAACACTTCTAGAAAAACGTACTAATTTACCTTATGAAATTGATGGTATCGTTTTTAAGGTAGATTCTATCACCCTGCAAGAAGAACTAGGTTTTGTTGCACGCGCCCCCCGCTGGGCAACTGCACATAAATTTCCCGCCCAAGAGGAGCAATCCACTTTATTAGATGTTGAATTCCAAGTAGGGAGAACTGGCGCTATTACACCCGTTGCTATTTTACAGCCTGTTTTTGTTGGTGGTGTCACTGTAAGTCGTGCTAGCTTGCATAATGCTGATGAAATCCAGCGCTTAGGTATTAAGATTGGTGATACCGTAATTATTCGTCGAGCTGCTGATGTTATACCTCAAATAGTCAAAGTCCTAGCAAGCAATAAAGAAAGCTGTAAAAGCATTATATTTCCTGAAGTATGTCCTGTTTGTCAGTCTGAAATAGAACGTATTGAAGATGAAGCTATTGCACGCTGTACAGGCGGTTTATACTGTGCCGCACAGCGCAAAGAAGCAATCAAATATTTTTCTTCACGTAAAGCTATGAATATTGATGGCTTAGGGGAAAAAGTTGCGGAACAATTAGTTGATGAAGGCTTAATCAACACCCCAGCTGATTTATTTAAACTAAGTACTGAGCAGCTCATACCTCTTGAGCGCATGGGCGTAAAAAAAGCAGAGAACCTACTAGCAGCCATTGAAAGCAGCAAGCAAACTCAGCTGGCTAAATTTATTTTAGCACTTGGTATTAGAGAAGTGGGTGACGCGACTGCTAAAAATTTAGCCCATCATTTTTTAACGCTTTCCGCCATTCAAGAAGCCAGTACAGAAGCACTATTAAAAGTAGACGATATTGGTGAGATTGTAGCCAAGCATATTCGTACTTTCTTCAAGCAAGCCCACAACCAAGAAGTGATTCAAGCACTTTTAGAAGCCGGTATACATTGGCCTAAATTACAGAAAAAAGCTGACGATAAGCAACCCTTAAAAGGAAAAACTTTTGTTTTAACCGGAACGCTCTTAAAAATGGGACGCTCTGAAGCTAAGCAAGCATTAGAAGCTTTAGGCGCCAAAGTATCAGGAAGTGTCTCGAAAAATACGAATTACGTTGTCGCAGGGGAAGCCGCTGGGTCTAAATTAATCAAGGCACAAGAATTAGGGGTGGAGATTTTAAGTGAAGAAAACTTACTTCTGTTATTAGAATAATAAGCTTACTATCCCCGACTCTTTAACCACTCAAGAGTCGGGGGTGATTAACTCGTTATTTTTTCTTTTTTCTAAGTAAGCCTTTAAATGGCGATTTAAAATTAATTCCACTGCTATAATCAGAATTTGTTAACTTAACAGGCTCATCCCTTTCTCTAGCATGTGCTACAGCTTCAGTCTTACCAACAACCTGCTTAGGCATCTTTTTCATACCTTTGGTAGAAAACAAAGACTTTGTAAACCCCATTATGTTTTTAGTTTTCTTTTTCTTTACTGGTTTTTTAACTGCTTTTGGCTTTTCTGCTTTTAAAGCTGGCGCTGCTTGTATTTCATCAGCGACTTCAATCGCGGCAACACTTGGTGCAGGTGTAACATTTTCTGCTATTTTTTCTACAGTAGGCGCAGCTGGAATATCAATTTTATTAACAACTGGCTCTGCTATTTCTGCTGCGGGTACCTCTAATGCAACAGGTGCAGGAGCTGGTTCTGGTTCTGATTCAATTATTGTCTCTTGAACTACTTCTAGTACTTCAGGTTCTGGTGCAACAGGAGTCACTTCTTCAACAATAGCAGGCTCTTCAGACTCTAGATTAATACTCTCTTGCACATCCAATTTAGAAATTAATTCAACAAGTTCAGTTTTATTTTTTTCTAATGCGTCTACCAACTGTTCTTGTAGCTCATTTTTTAAAACTTCTTGTTGCTTGCTTTGCTCTGCAGCAGAAGTCTCTAATTTTGATAACTGTTTAGTTAATGCTTCCAAACCTTCTTTAACAAGCTCAGCCGAACTATCCGAGGCTGTTATTCTATTTAGTTCATCTTTATGTGCAGCTTGTAATGCGGAGCTTACATTTTTTTCTGCTGTTAATTTTTCCGTTAATTGAGAGATCATATTATCTTGCTGCTGCCAGATCACTTCATTTGAGATGCTATCGCTAGATCCCACTAACTGCTCACTCAAATCAAAATTTGTTGCAACATCTCTAATTTTTTCAACAACCAACTGCTGCCTCTCAGCAACCTTCTTATTAAAGTCCACTGTTGCTTGCTGTTCTTCTTCCATCTGCTGCGCAGCAGTCGCTAAAGCAAGTTCATTATTTTTAATTGTTTGCTCAGCAGAATTTAACTGTTCTTTTAGTTCATTACTTTTACGCTCAGAAATTTTAATTTTCTTTTTAAAAACGTAGCTCCTTAATGAATAAAGGATAGAAAAACATACCCATACCGCAACAACTAAAGCGGCAACAAAAATTTTATTTTCTAGGGCAACCAAGTACCACACAGAAAGTAACTCTTTAAACTCAAGTAATTGTGCTTGCATAACAACCTATCTCGATAAAATTATAAAAGAGTGCAATAAGCCACTCTAAACGTTAATTATTAAATTAATCTTATTATTAAATGACTGAGAATTATACCAAAACAATGCCATTAGGAGCGAGGATTTAATAATACCTGAAGGCATGACGCAATTGTGCAGTCAAAAGACAAGTCAGACTCGGGTATTATTGAGTTCCTGTTTCTTAATGCGCTGAAATATCGACAAGCATAAAAAAACCCATTAACTCTATATAGAGTTAATGGGTTTTAAATTGGCGTCCCCAGGGGGGTTCGAACCCCCGTTACCGCCGTGAAAGGGCGGTGTCCTAGGCCTCTAGACGATGGGGACTAAGACTGTTGTGCAAAAAATGCATCTCCTTATTAAATAAAATAACTTTTTCAAGCTCAAAACACACATCCTGTGTATTTTATAATGGCGTCCCCAGGGGGGTTCGAACCCCCGTTACCGCCGTGAAAGGGCGGTGTCCTAGGCCTCTAGACGATGGGGACTAAGACTATTCAACAACTTTGGTGGAGCTGGGCGGGATCGAACCGCCGACCTCAACACTGCCAGTGTTGTGCTCTCCCAATTGAGCTACAGCCCCTTAGTTGAGTTCTGTCATTATACGGAAGAATCACCTCGTGTCTAGTTTTTATTTAGATTTTATATAATCAATTGCTGCTTGAATGCGTTTTAAAGTTTTTTCCCTGCCTAATAAAGCCAAAGTAACATCAATTGATGGCGACATTCCTGCACCAGAAACTGCTACACGCAAAGGCTGAGCCACCTTGCCTAATTTTAATTCCAACCTTTCAGCTGTTGCTAAAACAATATTATGTAGAGCCGTACCATCCCATTCAGCTACCTGAGAAAACTGAGCTAATAAGTCAGCCAGAACATCATCAGAGCCTGCTTTGAAATTCTTTTTATCTGCTTTTGCATCGTACCCATCAAAATCTTTATAGAAATACAGACTTGCTTCTGCCATATCAACTAAAGTCTTGCTACGTTCTCTTTGTGCTTTTACAATCTCAACTAATTCAGGTCCTTCAGAGTCAACATCAATATCACGCTGCTGCATGTGCCAGCTTAAATGTTTAGCAACCAATTCCGGCTCGCTATTCATTATGTATTGATGGTTAATCCAGAGTAATTTTTCAGTATTGAAAGCAGATGCAGCGACATTAACATCACTTAGCTCAAATAACTGAATCATTTCATCACGGGTAAATAATTCTTGATCTCCATGAGACCAGCCCAACCTAACCAAGTAATTTAATAAAGCCTCAGGTAAATACCCCTCATCCCTATACTGCATAACACTCACTGCGCCATGCCTTTTTGACAGCCTTGCTCCATCATCACCCAATATCATAGGGAGATGTGCGTAACGAGGTAAATCAGCACCGAGTGCCTTTAAAATGTTGATTTGTCGCGGTGTATTATTAACATGATCATCCCCGCGAACAACATCCGTAATTTCCATATCCATATCATCGACAACCACAGTCAAATTATAGGTTGGCGAACCATCAGAGCGCGCAATAATTAAATCATCTAATTCTTTATTGGCTATCTTAATTTCACCTTTAACAGCATCATTTAATACAACAATGCCATCTTCAGGGTTACGAAAACGAATAACAGGGTTAACGCCCTCTTTAACTTCAACATGATGACGACATTTTCCGTTATAGCGTGGCTTTTCTTTATTTGCCATTTGCTGCTCACGCAAATTATCTAACTCCTCTTTCGAACAATAACAATAATAAGCATCATTTTGGTCTAACAATTGTTGAATAATTTCCTTATATCGATCAAACCGTTGTGTTTGATAAACTGGCCCTTCGTCATACTCTAAACCTAACCATTCCATACCTTCAAGAATGGCATCCACCGATTCTTGAGTCGATCTTTCTAAGTCCGTATCTTCAATACGTAAAACAAATTGACCATTATTCTTTTTTGCATGCAACCATGAAAATAAGGCGGTTCTAGCACCACCAACATGTAAATATCCAGTTGGGCTTGGGGCAAATCTTGTTTTTATACTCATAAATTATTTTTACAATTCTCATTAAATTTTCATTGCAGTTATTATACTAAAAATCACCTTTTAATTGCCTCCTCATTTTAAACACCCATTTTAAAACTGAACCACCCTGTTAACAGCAAAAAAAGTGATGCAATCGACGCTTTCATTTCTTTGAAGGTAATACTTATGCTTAAAAAATTTTTCATTCCTGCTGCTTCAATTGCCGGCATTACTTTATCTAGCTTAGTATCAGCTACTCCTATAGCTGTAAATAACAGCACAACAAAATTCACACAAAAAGCCGATACTTTATTAGTTATTTTAGATGCATCCTCTTCAAAAAATGCAATTTATGACGGCGATTCATCTGAATCAACCGTATTTGATGTAGAAAAACAACTACTCCAGCGCGTTAATAACAGCATCCCTCAAAATTTAAAGCTATCAACTGGACTGCGTACCTTTGGTTTTGGCTCTTGCTTAAACTGGAGCAGCACACAACTTGTACAAGCTGTCAGCCCCCATTCATCAACTAATTTTCAAACCAGCCTTGATGCAGCAACTTGCGCAGGCGGCAGCTCTCCTTTAGAAGCCGCTATTGAAGGTGCGTCTTCAGATTTAAGTGCCAATACAGGCAGCATCGCTTTACTTGTTGTTGCTGATGGTCACAAGCTTTCCACAGAAACATTAACGCAAGCAACAGCACTAGAAAAACAATTTGGTGATCGCTTATGTATTTACTCTGTCTGGGTAGGTAATAAAAATGAAAAATCAGGACAGTTCGTATTACAAGAATTATCTAACATAGCAGGATGCGGCAAAAGTGTTGATATAGCCTCTGTCAGCTCTGATGCAACAACAGCCTCTTTTGTTGAAGCAATGCTATATAACAAAACAACCGTTGCCGCTAAACCTGTTGCACTTGATGATGATAATGACGGTGTGCCAAATTCAGCAGATAACTGCCCGACAACACCTAAAAAAGCAATCGTTAACAAAAAAGGTTGCTGGGCATTCTCTGGTGTTGAGTTTAATCATGGCAAGTCTTCAATCAAAAGTGGTTATGAAAGCCTTTTTGACAATGCCACTGAAATTTTAAAAGCTAACCCGAACCTTATTGTTGAAATTCAGGGACACACTGATAGCACTGGATCAGCAAAATTTAATAAACAGCTTTCAGGCTTGCGAGCTAAGGGTGTTAAAGCACTATTAGTGAAAAATGGAATTGAATCTAGCCGCCTAACAACCAAAGGCTTTGGTGAAAGCTCACCGATTGCAACAAATGATACAGAGGAAGGACGAGCAACTAATCGTCGTGTAGAGTTTAAAGCAGCTTATAAGTAAAGAGCCACTTCAGTCCCTTGCTCAGGCAAGGGACTGAATTTTCGCTTTTTATTTGCACAATAATAGCTAAACAATAGAAATTTTTTCTAAGCCCCCCATATAAGCTTGCAATACATCGGGTATTTTTATATCGCCAGATTCTGTTTGGTAATTTTCTAAAATAGCAACCAATGTACGCCCTACAGCTAAACCCGAACCATTAATTGTATGCACTAATTCAGGCTTACCCGTTTCCGGGTTTCTCCAGCGCGCTTTTAACCGTCTTGCCTGAAAATCCTTAAAATTACTACACGAAGAAATTTCTCGGTAAGTTTCTTGCGCAGGTAACCACACCTCTAAATCATAAGTTTTAGTGGATGAAAAACCTGTATCACCTGCACATAACAATACTTTACGGTAAGGTAGTTTTAATTTCTGTAAGATATTTTCAGCATGCTGCGTTAAAGCTTCATGCGCTTGCTCTGATTCAGTGGCTTTAACAATTTGCACTAATTCTACTTTTTCAAATTGATGCTGACGTATTAAGCCCCTGACATCACGCCCATAAGCCCCTGCTTCACTACGAAAACATGGTGTATGTGCAACCATTTTCAGCGGCATATCTTTTGCGTCAACAATTTCATTACGCACAATATTGGTAACGGGTACCTCAGCGGTTGGTATCAAATACAAATCAGAATTTGCATTGATTTTAAATAAGTCATCTGCAAATTTTGGTAACTGCCCTGTTCCATACAAACTATCTGCATTAACAATATACGGCACATAGGTCTCAGAATACTCATGCACATCCGTATGTGTATCCAGCATAAATTGAGTAATGGCACGTTGTAATCTTGCAATACTGCCTTTTAAAGCAACAAAGCGCGCACTGGTTATTTTTGCAGCCACTTCAAAGTCCATACCTTGGTTAAGCGCACCTAAATCAACATGGTCCTTAACTGCAAAATCAAACTGCGGAATATCTCCCCAGCGTGAAATTTCAACATTATCTTCTTCGTCATTCCCAGCCGGAACATCGGCATCTAAAATATTAGGCAAACCTTCCATTAAAGCTTTCATTTCACCCTGAATACTTGATAACTCAGTTTCAGCAGCTTTTAATTGCTCCCCTAGACCCTGTACCTGATCTAATAAAGGCTGTACATCTTCACCTTTTGCTTTTGCTTGCCCAATGGATTTAGAGCGTAAATTACGTTCATTTTGTAATTCTTGTGTTTTAACCTGTACCGACTTACGTCTCTCTTCTAAAGATGTATAACTTTTTGCATCAAAATCAATGCCACGTCTTTTTAATTCTACTTGTACAGACTCAAGATCTGATCTAAATAACTGAGGATCCAACATAATATTCTTGACTTACCTTTTAAATTTTTAACTACTTTAAACTTGATTTCCAGCCCACAAGCCGGCCCAAACAAACGCGCCACACAACAAAGCATTTGCCACAACAATACTTAATAAGCTATTAACATTAGCTTTAAGCTGAAAACCCTCTTCAATTCCATGCAGCATAATATATAAGCTTGATAGAACAATAAAAACACCTGATAAAATAATAAGCAGCACGGCCTTATGCTCATCTATTAAGCTAATTTTATTCATTAACAACGCCGATAAAAAGCCAATTAAAAAAGCACCTATTATATTCACTACATACAGCGCATAAGGCAGGGAAACATTCATCAGCTGCACTGTTCCTGCAGAATGAGAAAATAACCCCCGCCCCACCAATAAACCTAACCAAACAGCAAAAACACAAACAGAAACACTGAGTAAAACATTCAATAACGCTTTAGTCAGATTCCCTTGTTCAATCAGCATAACCGTATCTAAAGAAAACGTAGAAAACGTCGTAAATGAACCAAATAGCCCTATTAAGATAGCGGAACGATACTCTAAGCTAAAAGCTACCTTTTGCAATATTAAAGCTTCCGTTAACAAGCCGATTAAAAAAGAGCCTAAAATATTAACCGCTATCGTGCCATAAGGAAAACCACGGCCCAACCATTGATAAACACCAGAGGAGACTAAAAAACGCAAAACAGCACCAAAAGCGCCGCCAAAAGCAATAGCAATTAATGGGTTCATAGCTTAATAAAATGCTCTCTATAATGCTTTAACTCGTTAATTGACTCAATCACATCATCGAGTGCTTGATGCGTATTGGCTTTTTTAAATGATTCTTTTATCTCTGGCGCCCAAAGCCCAGCTAATATTTTTAAGGTTGAGACATCTAAATTACGGTAATGAAAATACTCTTCTAACCCACGCATATAACGATACATAAAGCGACGATCTTGACCAATACTATTGCCACACATAGGAGAAGCACCTTTTGGAACCCATTGCTGTATAAACGCCAAGCAACGCTGCATCGCTTCCTCATCATTAACAGTTGAATCTTTTACACGTTGAATCAGTCCTGATTCTCCATGGTGTTGTTGATTCCAGTCATCCATTCTCGCTAAAGCCTCATCACTTTGGTGCACCGCAATAACTGGTGCTGTTGCTAATATATTAAGATATTTATCCGTGATAATAATGGCTATTTCTAGAATTAAATCAGTATCTGGATCAAGCCCAGTCATTTCCAAATCAAGCCAGATTAGGTTTTCTGCATTTTGTGCCATATACTCTTGCTCACTGAGATCATTTGATGCTGCAAATTGTAGCATTGGCAAGTCTAGTTGGCGAGTACAATAGACTATTCAATAGAGCTACAGTACCCTATTGCTAACAATTAGCTTTTTACACACTAACTCTTACAACAATAGTTATGAATACATTCACTTACCTTTTTCTTTTTGCACTATTACTTACTTATTCCGTGCAATTTTGGCTATCCAAACGCCAATCCGCCCATGTACTTAAGCACAGACCAGAAGTCCCTAGTGATTTTAAAGAGTCAGTATCACTAGAAGCCCACCAAAAAGCAGCTGACTACACCATAGAAAAAGGAAAAATCGGTGATATCGACAGCCTTATCGGCGTTGTTTTTTTACTAGCATTCACCCTAGGTGGAGGCATTAGTCTATTATTTGATTTTTGGGCAAGTTTTGATTTAAACCCACTTTGGGCGGGTGTTATTTCTTTAGGCTCAGTTTTTATCCTTATGTCATTGCTTGAACTCCCGCTTTCCATTTACCAAACTTTTGTCGTGGAAGAAAAATACGGCTTCAACAAAAGTACCATTAAACAATTTATCATCGACCAATTAATGCAATTGGTTTTAGTTGCAGTGATTGGCTTGCCCCTACTGGCTTTAATTTTATGGGTAATGGATGTTATTGGCCAATACTGGTGGGTTTGGACTTGGGCAATTTTGATCAGTTTTTCTTTATTAATGAGCTGGTTATACCCAACCCTTATCGCACCTTTATTTAATAAATTCACACCATTAGAAGATGGCGCTTTAAAAGACCGCATTCAACAACTATTAGAACGCTGTGGCTTTAGTAGCAATGGTATTTTTATTATGGACGGCTCTAAGCGATCAGGACACGGAAACGCTTACTTTACTGGCATGGGCAATAACAAGCGTATTGTCTTTTTTGATACCCTTGCAGAATCTCTTGATGACGAAGAAATGGAAGCTGTACTCGCCCATGAATTAGGCCACTTTAAACATAAACATGTCATAAAAATGCTTGTTGCCAGCTCTATTATGAGTCTCATCAGTCTAGCTATCTTAGGCTGGCTGATTAACCAAGCTTGGTTCTTTTCTGGCTTAGGAGTCACAACCGAATCTAACGCCGCAGCATTATTACTCTTTATGTTAGTTTCACCAGCATTCACCAGTTTTATGACACCTATCAGCGCTTATTTCCAGCGCAAATTTGAATTTGAAGCGGATGATTTTGCAGCAGAACACGCTAAAGCCAGTAAATTAATCAGCGGGCTGGTTAAGCTTTACGAAGAGAATGCAAGCACCCTAACACCGGACCCTGTATTTTCTGCCTACCACTATAGCCACCCACCTGCAGCTATCCGTATTGCACATTTAACAAAATCATAAACTCTCATTTTCATGGGTGTAACACCGATTACACCCCACACCACCCTCACTCCCCTATATGACAGAAGTACTGACAGGACTCGTTATTTCGAACTTAGGCAAAGGTGCTGCCGTTGAGTTTGAGCAACAAATATTTCTCTGCCAAAGTCTCCGTAAAGTAGCAACACTAGCTGCGGGCGATAAAGTTAAATTTACTATTGTCGCCAAAGATCAAGGACGCATAGAAGAACTACTACCTCGGAAGTCTATTTTAGAGCGTCCTAGCAAAGGCGCAAAAACCCGCCCTGTCGCTACTAATATAGACCAAGTTTTTGTAGTCTTTGCCTTAGAGCCTTTCTGTGACTTTTTATTAATAGACCAATACCTGGCTATTTGTGAAAACAGAAATATTACTGCTTTATTAGTTTATAACAAGTCAGATTTAGCCCACTCTGCCAGTATAGAAAAAGAACTAACGACCTACCAAAATCTTGGCTACTCATTATTACGGGTCAGCGCGACAAACAATGAAGGTATTAATGAATTAAGAACTGGACTAGTACAAAAAATCAGTATTTTTACCGGCCAATCAGGCGTAGGAAAATCCTCCCTAACTAATGCCTTACTTCCTGATAAGGATCTCAAAACTAATACTGTCTCAGCAACCACTAAACACGGTAGGCATACCACAACAGCCGCAACACTTTATCACTTGCCTGAAGGCGGCGACTTAATTGATAGCCCGGGAGTTGCTATCTTTGGCTTAGCGGGCATATCAGAAAACCAGCTCGCTCATGGATACCGAGAATTCCAAGACTATATCGATTTATGTCAATTCAATGATTGCAAGCATGATAAAGATAAAGGCTGTGCAATACGTGAAGCTGTCGAAACAGGAAAAATCACCACAGCTCGTTACCAGCGCTTTTTAAAATTACGTGAAAAAATGTAAACATTTGTCTCTTAAAAGAATCCCCCCCTTTTCCTGCGAGCTACATTTTATATTCCAGGTATCATTACACGCCACTTTAGGGCTCATAACGCACTAGTTTAGCCCCCCTTCTTTTTTCACCTTATTTCGTACTGAAAACTACAGCGATATAAAACACATTAGCCTCTACAAATTAACCTTCAAAGCTCCTATATTGCTGGCTTATAGCTTAATTCATTATCCTTTTTTTAAATATGGTACGCTACTTGCTTAAACATAAATAAATAATTTCTTATACAGGGTGTAACATAATATAAAATGCCCACTTACCTGTTATCATTAACAAAAAAATAGAGGCAATACAAAGCAAGGGACACCCTGGCACAAAATAAATTACACATTTTTTTTATTAACTTAGGAGAACAATCTATGTCTTTACACAAAAAAGACTCTTTCACTTCAATTCGATTTATCAAGTCAGCAGCATCAGCTGCTATTGTTACAGCACTAAGCATTCAACCTGCTCTTGCTTACGAATTTGATAAACCAATAGAAAAAGCCTTTAAACTGGAGCAGGATGATGCAAAGTATGGAAAAATCAACCTCGATATGCGTTACCGGTATGAGCTAGCGGATGTAAAAAATAGCGGCAAAGAAACAGCCCATGCCAATACTCTTAGCTTTCGCCTTCGCCTTGGTTATTTAACACCTGAATTTCATGGCCTACAAGCTTTTGCGGAATATGAGGGTAACCTAGCAATGCAACGTGACTACCGCGTTCCCAAAGATGTCGTCGCTGATCCACACCAAAGTGAATTTAACCAGGGGTGGTTAAAATACAAAATTTTCAATACTGAATTTAAAGGGGGACGCCAAAGAATTATTATTGACGATTCACGTTTTATCGGTAATGTAGGCTGGCGTCAAATGGAGCAAACCTATGATTCTGCTTTGATTACTAGCAATTTCTTTGAAAACATAACTCTGCAAGCCGGTTATATTGGTCAAGTAAAAAACATTTTCTCTGTTGACGATACTGTGCAACTGCCCTTTGCTAATGCCAGTTATAAAATTAAAGACTTCGCTAAAATCAGTGCTTATGGTTATTGGTTAGCAGATTTTGACACAGGCCAAGCAGAAAGATCAGCACAAACATACGGTTTTTCAGTTGCCGGTTCACCCAAGATCAACGAAAAAGTTAAGCTTCACTACCGTGGCGAGTATAGTTACCAAGGTAGCTATAAAAATAACCCAAATAGTTTTGATTTAAACCGCTGTAAAGTCATGCTAGGTGCAACTGCTTTTAATATTACCGCTAAAGCAGAGATAGAAGAACTAGGAGGAAATGGTACCAGTAGTTTCCAAACTCCTTTTGGTACTAACCATAAATTCCAAGGTTGGGCGGATGTATTCCTAATAACACCTAAAGATGGTATTCGTGATGTTAATGCAACGTTATCAACAAAATTGCTAGGCGCTAAATTAGCCTTTGTTTACCATAACTTCAAAAGCTCAACCAAAAGCTCAACCAACAGCATAGACTACGGTAATGAGTATGATTTCTTAATTACTAAGAAGTTCGGCAAACATTATTCATTATTAGCTAAATACGCATATTATGACGCAGATGAAACTGCTGTTGGCAATACTTACACCAAAGATGTTAATAAGTTTTGGTTACAAGCTAACGTAAGCTTCTAATTGAAACATCAGATATACCGCAAACTCTTTATATTTTGCGGTATATCTACCCTACCTTAGCTCTTCATTTCAACAATACACAATTACGCACCACTTTAGATCCGACCGCACCAACTTAACTCGTCATAAATATATTTTGCCTCACAAATAAAATATACTTCTCCCCCCCCCTAAAAAAACTTTGAAACTTCAATAAGTTAAATATGAAGTCACCGATACCTAAACTCATCTCCTAATTAATTTTATTCATTTACAACATGGCTCGTTACTTGCTTAATTCCTGCTAATTAGATTTACTTTTAACAGAGGACAGCATGAGCAAAAAGCAAACTTTGGTTGTTATCGGTAACGGCATGGTAGGACATAACTTCCTAGAAAACCTTGTTGCTAGTGATATTAGAGACAATTATGATATTGTCACTTTCTGCGAAGAGGAACGCCCTGCTTATGATCGCGTTCATTTAACAGAATTCTTTTCAGGCAAAACTGCTGAAGACTTATCAATGGTCTCAGATGGCTTTTTTGATGCTAATAACATTAAAATACATATTGGTGATAAAGCCGTTTCTATTGATAAAGCCAATAAATTTGTTACATCTGCTAAAGGTGTTGCAATTAGTTACGATAAATTAATTCTAGCGACTGGATCATACGCCTTTGTTCCACCTATCCAAGGTCATGACCGTGAAAATTGTTTTGTTTATCGTACGATAGAAGATTTAGAAGCACTCACTGAAGCGGCTAAAGCAGCAAAAGTCGGTGCGGTTGTTGGCGGTGGATTACTCGGTTTAGAAGCAGCAAAAGCGTTAAAAGACCTCAACCTTAAAACCAATGTTGTGCAATTCTCATCTCGCTTAATGTCTGCTCAGTTAGATACAGGTGGCGCAGATATGCTAGCCGCTAAAATTGAAGCATTAGATATTTCTGTCTTACCCAGCAAAAATACCCGAAAAATCGTTGATGGCACTGAATGCAAGCATAAAATGGAATTTGCTGACGGCACATCATTAGAAACCGATATTGTTTTATACTCTGCTGGCATCCGCCCTCGTGATGAAATTGCCCGTATCAGCGGTATTGAAGTCGGTACTCGTGGTGGTATCGTTATTAATGATCAATGTAAAACATCAGACCCTGATATTTATGCCATTGGCGAGTGTGCCGTTTGGAATGAAGAAACCTTTGGTTTAGTTGCCCCAGGTTACAATATGGGCCGTGTGGTGGTTGCTGACTTGCAAGGTCAGGAAGCACAATTTGCAGGTGCCGATATGAGCACCAAATTAAAACTCAACGGCGTTGATGTTGCCAGTATTGGTGATGCCCATGGTAATGCGGACGGCTCTTTAATCTATACTTACCAAAATGGTGCAGATGAAATCTACAAAAGTTTAGTCGTTAGTGCTGATAAAAAGAAATTATTAGGCGCAGTTTTAGTCGGCGATGCATCGGGTTATGGTGCTTTATCTCAGTACTACCTTAATGCTATCGACTTGCCCGAACACCCTGATAGCTTAATTATTCCATCGCGCTCAGATGAATCGGTTGGTTTAGGCCCCGATGCCCTTCCTGATTCAGCACAAATTTGTTCTTGTTTTGATGTCACAAAAGGCCAAATTTGCTCTGCGGTTGAAAATGGCTGCCATACCATGCCAGCTTTAAAAGATGAAACTAAAGCAGCAACAGGCTGTGGTGGTTGTACTGCACTATTAAAATCTGTCTTAGATTGTGAATTAGAAAAATCAGGTTTTGAAGTTAATACCGATATTTGCGAACATTTCGCTTATACCCGTCAAGATTTATATAACTTGATGATGGTTAATGAAATCAAAAGCTTTAATGATTTCTTAAAGCAACATGGCCAAGGTGTCGGTTGTGAAGTCTGTCGTCAAGCCATTGGCTCTATCTTGGCTTCCTACTGGAATGAATATGTCTTAAGCGATCAACAAATGAGCGTTCAAGATACTAATGATACCTTCCTTGCTAATATGCAAAAAGATGGTACTTATTCTGTTGTTCCTAGAATGACAGGTGGAGAAGTTACCCCTGAAGGTTTAATTGCCATTGGCCAAATTGCAAAAAAATACAACTTATATACCAAGGTTACAGGTGGACAACGAGTTGACCTTTTTGGTGCCCGTTTAGACCAACTACCGCCTATTTGGAAAGAGTTAATTGATGCGGGCTTTGAGTCAGGACATGCTTATGGAAAATCTTTAAGAACCGTTAAATCTTGTGTCGGTAGTACTTGGTGTCGTTTTGGCGTTGATGATAGTGTTGGCTTAGCCGTTGCCCTAGAAAATCGTTACAAAGGTTTACGTGCACCACACAAAATTAAATTTGCCGTTTCTGGTTGTACTCGTGAATGTGCAGAAGCACAAGGTAAAGATATTGGTATTATTGCCACCGAAGGCGGCTGGAACCTTTACGTTTGTGGTAATGGTGGAATGAAACCTCGTCATGCTGATTTATTTGCAACAGACTTAGATAAAGAAACCTTAATTAAATATATCGACCGCGTACTAGCTTTTTATGTACGAACTGCTGATCGTTTACAACGCACATCAGTTTGGATGGAAAATATGGAAGGTGGCTTAGATTATTTAAAATCTGTTGTGATTGATGACAAATTAGACATTTGTGCTGATTTAGAAACACATATGCAAAATGTAGTTGATACTTACCAATGTGAGTGGAAAACCACTATTGAAGATGAAGACAAACTAAAACGCTTCCGCCATTTTGTTAATAGTGATGAAACTGATGAAAATATTCTATTTGTTGAGGAACGTGGGCAAATTCGCCCAGCTAACGAAGATGAGCGAGAACTTGCTTTAGCGGAGGAAGTGTAATGAGTAATTGGATTGATATTTGTGCAGTGACTGATTTACAAGCTGACTCAGGAGTCTGCGCCTTAGTTGAAGGAAAGCAAATTGCTATTTTTTACTTCGCTAAAGATAATGCTGTCTACGCCATTGATAACTACGACCCTTTTGGTAAAGTACATGTACTATCACGAGGGCTAATTGGTGATATTAAAGGTGAACCAATGGTTTCTTCTCCGTTATATAAACAGCATTTCAGCTTAAAAACGGGCCAATGCTTTGATGACGAGTCGGTTAAAAATACAGTTTATGCAATTCGCATAGAAAATAAGCGCGTAGAAATCAGCCTAGAAGGATAAGAAAATGAACTATACCTATTATATAGCAGACGTATTTACCAAACAGGTTTTTAATGGCGCGCAAGTAGCTGTCTTCCCTAAAGCTGAAGGCCTAAGCACAGAACAGATGACTTTAGTTGCACGAGAGCTAAACTTAACTGAAACTGTTTTTCTATCTAAAAATGTAGGCGTAGAAAATGATTTTCAAATGAAAATATTTTCTCCTTTAGGTGAAATTGATGTTGCCGGTCACCCTGTTATTGCTGCCGCTTATATATTAGCTAGCTGTGGCAGTTTAAATCTAAATAATCAAGGTCATACTCAGCTTGTATTACATCAAAACAAAGCCAGTATTCAAGCGAATATAAGCTCTAGTAATGGACAAGTAAGCTTTATTCAATATACTCGCACCGTTTCACCTGTAGTTGATTACTTCACTCCAACAGAAGCTGAACTAGCAAGTTTCTTAGGCATTGACGCTGCTTATATTGATAATAAAAAATATTCCACCCGTCTAGTTTCTTGTGGTATTCCTTACCTCGTTGTGCCCACTTTTTATCATGAGACGATTCGTGAAGCGAAGTTTGATTTAGCAGCGTGGAGTCAATCAATAGCGCCACAAACAGCAGCTGAGGAAATTTTATTAGTTTCTCCTAAAACACCAGCTCAAGATTCTGATTTTGCCGTACGTTTACTCGGGCCAAATATTGGGCTACATCAAGATCCACCTGTTGGCTCTGCCATTCCTACTCTGGCTGCATTCTTATGTTCTTTTGATCACATGCAAAAAGGAACCTACACATTCGCTGTTGAGCGTGGTGACGAAAAAGTCCGCCGTAGCGTGTTGAATATGGAAATGGATCATAAAGGCGAAGATACGCTAACAATCCGCGTTGGTGGAGAAGCCGTACAAGCTTCCGAAGGAACCATGTTTATTCCTAAAGTTTAATCTAGCTACTTATTAGTCACATTTTATCAACAATAGAAGAAAATTTATGTCATATTTAGAACCCACAGAATTTGTAACCAAAATGGTTGACGCTGGTGAATCCAAAGTTTACATGTCCACCAAAGATACTTTGATTCGCGCATTTATGGCCGGTGCAACTTTAGCTCTTGCTGCAATCTTTGCAATTACTGTCGCTGTTAAAACAGGCTCTCCACTGCTAGGTGCAGTACTTTTCCCTGTTGGTTTCATTATGCTTTATTTAATGAAATTTGATTTATTGACCGGTGTTTTTACTTTAGTACCGCTTGCATGGTTAGATAAAAGGCCAGGAGTTACTATTAACCAAATATTAAGAAACTGGGGGTTAGTATTCTTAGGCAACTTTGCGGGTGCACTAGCTGTTGCGTTTATGATGTCTTTCATTTTAACCGTTGGTTACAACACAGATGGTGGTGTGATTGCAGAAAAAGTCGGCAGTATCGGTGAAGCAAGAACTTTAGGGTATAAAGTGCACGGTATTGGTGGCTGGTTTACTATCTTTATTCGTGGCATGTTATGTAACTGGATGGTATCTATGGGCGTTGTCGGTGCAATGATTTCTACTTCAGCTTCGGGGAAAATGCTAGCAATGTGGATGCCTATCATGCTGTTCTTTTTCATGGGTTTTGAGCACTCAATTGTGAATATGTTCTTATTTCCATTTTCTATGATTATGGGCGGTGGTTTCACAATCATGGATTATTTAATGTGGAATGAAATACCTACTGCGCTAGGTAATATGGTCGGTGGTTTTGTTTTTGTTGGGTTACCTCTTTATTACACTCATGTCAAAATGAGCCCTGAACGTAACTTATAAGAAGTATTCAGTGCGCTTACAAAGCCTCACACCAAACCTTGGTCTGAGGCTTTTTTTATGCCCAATTAAAAAGGTCGAGCTAGAATGTCCAGTCAATTACAAGTCTCTGTTGGTCAGTATTCTGATAAAGGTCGTAAAAAAATCAATCAAGATTTTCACGGCATTACCATTCCTAAAGAACCCCAGCTCACATCAAAAGGTATTGCGATTGGCTTAGCTGATGGTATTAGTAGTAGTGACGTGGGGCAAGTCGCTAGTCAAGCAACTATCTCAGGTTTTTTAGAAGATTATTACTGCACTTCCGATGCCTGGTCGGTAAAAAAATCCGCACTCCGTGTTTTGTCAGCAACAAACTCTTGGCTATATTCACAAACTCAACAAGGGCAATACCGTTTCTGTGATAAAGACAAAGGCTACGTCTGTACCTTAAGTGCCATTGTTATTAAATCGACAACCGCCCACTTATTTCATTTAGGCGACAGCCGAATTTATCGTTTGCACGATAATGCATTAGAACCACTCACAAAAGATCATCGTTTATGGGTATCTAA
>JAQRMR010000096.1 GCA_028599115.1 Methyloprofundus sp. | reverse complement strand
CAAGTAAATCACCAGTATAAAACTACATATTTTTCAAGCCCAAAACATCTTGCATGTCATAAAGGCCATTTTTTTGTTCTTTTAACCAAACAGCAGCACGAACTGCGCCATTTGCAAAAGTCATCCGGCTAGTAGCTTTATGGGTAATTTCCACCCGTTCGCCTTCATCAGCAAACATAACCGTATGCTCACCTACGATATCACCAGCACGAATAGTAGAAAAACCAATGGTTTTACGGTCACGTTCGCCAGTATCGCCTTCACGCCCATAAATCGCACAGTCTTTTAGATCACGCCCTAAAGCATCAGCAACGACTTCTCCCATACGCAATGCAGTACCTGACGGCGCATCGACTTTATGGCGGTGATGGGCTTCGATAACTTCAATATCCGTATAGTCACCCATCACTTTAGCTGTCATTTCTAATAACTTTAGTGATAAGTTAACACCAACGCTCATATTAGGTGCAAAGACAATTGCTATGTCTTTTGCTGCTTCAGCCATTCTGGCTTTTTGTGCATCAGAATAGCCAGTTGTACCAATAATAATTGTTTTACCCGCCTGGCGACATAGCTCGATATATTCCATAGAAATATCAGGGCGAGTGAAATCGATTAAAGCATCAAACTCATCCATTACTGCAGATAAATCATCTTGCACTTTAATATCTAAACGCCCTATCCCTGCAATTTCACCTGCATCTCTGCCAATCACATCACTACCAGCACGTGAGATAGCAGCACTTAATGAGGTTTTATCCGATAGCTCAGCCGCTTTAATTAAACACAAGCCCATACGCCCTGAAGCACCAACAACAGCAATTCTAATCATTACAATTACCCGGTTAATTTATCAAAAAAGCTTTTCACACCACCAACCCAAGAATGCTCTTGAGGGCTATGGTGTTTACCACCGCTAGATAAAGATTCGCGGAACTGTTCAATTAAAGCTTTCTGGTCTTTAGTCAGTTTTACCGGTGTTTCAATTTGTACACGGCACATTAAATCCCCCACTGAACCACCACGTACTTGCTTAACGCCTTTGCCGCGCAATCTAAATTGCTTACCCGTTTGTGTTTCCGCTGGAATTTTTAGCTTAACTTTACCTGTTAAAGTCGGTACTTCTAACTCACCGCCTAAACAAGCCGTTGGAAAGCTAATAGGAACTTCACAATAAAGGTTCGCACCATCGCGAGTAAAGATAGCGTGATCTTTAACCTGAACTTGTACATATAAATCACCTGCTGGCCCACCTTGTGCCCCAGCTTCACCCTCACCACCTAAGCGGATACGGTCACCATTATCAACACCAGATGGCACTTTAACGGATAGCGTTTTATTTTCTTGTACGCGGCCTTGACCATGACATTTACGACATGGGTCTTTAATTTGCTGCCCTTGTCCATGACAAGTTGGACACGCTTGTTGAACTGAAAAGAAACCTTGCTGCATGCGTACTTGTCCATGCCCTTGGCAAGTTGTACAAGTTACAGGTTTTGAGCCCTTTTTAGCACCCGAACCGCTACACTCACCACAAGTTGATAAAACCGGAACTCGAATTTTGGCTTCTGTTCCAGCGACTGCTTCTTCTAATGTTAATTCTAAGTTATATCGTAGGTCAGCTCCGCGCTGCGCACTACTATGTTGACGGCCTCGACCTCCACCTCCGCCACCGAAGATATCACCAAAAATATCGCCAAATGCATCACCAAAGCCTTCGCCACCACCAAAACCGCCGTGTCCGCCACCCATTGAATTATCGACCCCAGCATGGCCAAATTGATCATAAGCTGAGCGTTTTTTAGGGTCGGATAAAATTTCGTATGCTTCTTTAATGGCTTTAAATTTCTTTTCTGCCGCTTCGGGTTTCTCTTTATTTCTATCAGGGTGATATTTCATTGCCATCTTGCGATAACTTTTCTTTATCTCCGCTTCACTGGCATTTTTGTCAATGCTTAATAGTTTATAAAAATCTTCTTTTGCCATGTTCAGCCCACACCCTGATCAAATTAATTTTTTGTTAATAAAGTATAAGTCTATCATCTGAAAACACACAAACGGCAGGCTTATACTTTATTTGAATATTCCATCTAGTTAACAACAACGCCCCATCACAGATTCCATCCATGACGAGGCGTGTTTTATCAAAAAATAGACTAATAACAGTCTATTTCTAATCGACTATAAAATTACTTTTTATCGTCTTCTGTTACATCTTCAAACTCAGCATCAACAACACTATCATCTGCTTCTGGTGCAGCTTGCTCAGCGCCACCTTCAACATCTGCTGCGCCTTCAGCACCTGCTTGCTGTGCATAAGCACGTTCAGCTAGTTTGCCAGATAACTCAGTTAAAGCAGTTGTTTTCGCTTCAATTTCATCTTTATCGTCGCCTTTTACAACTTCTTTTAGCGCTTCAATTGCTGCTTCAATGTCTGTTTTTTCTTCATCAGTTACTTGCTCTGCAAGGTCTGTTAAAGATTTTTCAGTTGCATTGATCATACCTTCTGCTGTGTTACGTGCAGAAACCAGCTCAGTCACTTTTTTATCTTCTTCAGCATGAGCTTCAGCATCTTTTACCATGCGTTCCACTTCTTCATCCGATAAACCACTTGAAGCTTTAATCACGATAGATTGTTCTTTACCTGTCGCTTTATCTTTTGCTGATACGTTTAAGATACCATTGGCATCAATATCAAACGCTACTTCAATTTGTGGTGTGCCACGTGGTGCTGGTGGAATATCTGATAAATCAAAACGACCTAACGATTTATTTCCTGCTGCCACTTCACGCTCACCTTGTAAGACATGAACCGTTACTGCACCTTGATTATCTTCTGCTGTAGAGAAAACTTGTGCCGCGTTAGTAGGAATCGTTGTATTTTTGTCGATAAGCTTAGTCATTACACCACCCATCGTCTCAATACCTAATGATAGAGGCGTTACATCTAATAATAAAACGTCTGTAACATCACCGCCTAATACACCCGCTTGAATTGCCGCACCTAGTGCTACTGCTTCATCAGGGTTAACATCTTTACGCGGTTCTTTACCAAAAATAGCTTGTACTGTTGCTTGTACTTTTGGCATACGTGATTGACCACCGACCAAAATAACATGGTCAACATCAGATGCAGATAAACCAGAATCTTTTAAAGCCGTTAAACAAGGACCTTTCGTACGTTCAACTAAATCTTCAACTAAAGACTCTAATTTCGCACGTGTTAATTTCACGTTTAAATGTTTAGGGCCGGAAGCATCTGCTGTTACATACGGTAAGTTAATATCCGTTGCTTCTGCTGAAGAAAGCTCAATTTTTGCTTTTTCTGCCGCTTCTTTTAAACGCTGTAAAGCCAATGGATCATTGTGTAAATCAATGCCATTGTCTTTTTTGAATTCAGCAACTAGGAATTCAATAATACGTAAATCGAAATCTTCACCCCCTAAGAACGTATCACCATTGGTTGATAACACTTCAAACGCATGCTCGCCTTCAACTTCTGAAATTTCAATAATTGAAATATCAAATGTACCACCACCTAAATCATATACAGCAATAGTAGAATCGCCTTCAGGCTTATCCATACCGAATGCTAACGCAGCCGCTGTTGGCTCATTGATGATACGTTTAACATCAAGACCCGCAACACGCCCCGCATCTTTCGTTGCTTGACGTTGTGAATCATTAAAATAAGCAGGAACAGTAATAACTGCTTCTGTGACTTCTTCACCTAAAAATGCTTCTGCATCTTTTTTTAATTTCATCAATACACGTGATGAAACTTCTGGTGCTGCCATTTTATTACCATGACACTCAACCCATGCATCACCATTTTCTGCAGGTACAATTTTGTAAGGCACCATTTTGATGTCTTTTTGTACCGCATCATCTTTAAACTGACGACCAATTAAACGCTTAATTGCGAATAATGTATTTTCTGGGTTAGTGACTGCTTGGCGTTTAGCGGCTTGTCCAACTAATACTTCATCATCCTTAGTAAAAGCGATGATAGAAGGGGTTGTACGCGCGCCCTCACTGTTTTCTATTACACGTGATGTACCATTTTCCAGAACAGCAACACAAGAGTTGGTTGTTCCTAAATCAATTCCGATCATTTTAGCCATTGAAAGCTCCAAAAAGGTTTATATTATTTTTAAAAGTTGAATCTGATATAAGGTTAGATTTTCTATTTTCAAGCCTGTTCATCAATTTTTGCTGAATCATCGCCGGCAACTGCTTGCGCAACCACAACCATCGCAGGACGAATCAAGCGTCCATTTAAAACATAACCTTTTTGAAAGACATTAATAACCGAATTAGGTTCTGCATCTGGCGAAGGAACCATGGTCATTGCTTGGTGAAACTCTGGGTTAAACGCTTCACCGATTGGATTAATCGCTTCTATATTAAATTTTGCAAACACAGCTTCAAATTGTGCAATAGTCAGCTCACTACCTTCCTTTAACTTTAATACTTCCGGTAGGTCACTGGTTGCTGCTTGAATACCTAGTTCTAGCGAATCAATCACCGCTAATAATTCTTTAGCAAATTTTTCTAACCCATATTTATGTGCACTATCTAGGTCTTTTTGTGTGCGGCGCTTAAGATTCTCCATTTCAGCTTGCACTCGCAATGCTTTATCTAAATTATCTGCTGCTTTTTTCTCAGCTTTAGCCAATTGCTTTTGTAAGTCTTCAACAGAAACCTCAACGGCCTCCACTTCAACTGCTTCATCATTCTCTTCTGCTTGCTTATCAATATCTGCCGCTTGTTCAAGAACTTCATCAATCAAATCGCTATCTGATTGAGTCTCAGATGATTTCTGATCATTACTCATTTATATATTGCTCCACGTTTAGTGCACTCTAAAAAGATAGCCTTAACATGGGGTTGCTTCATTTATATTCAAGCTTATTTTGTAACAATTTTTCTCAGTTAAGGGATCTCTGATTCAGTTGATTAGAGTTTAGCGCAGAAAAAAACTGTCGAGTGTTTCACGAAGTAAGTTGTAATAGTTATTCTATTGCGACGATCTTAGTGGAAAGTAACGGCTGTTTTAGCAAGCTAAAAATAATCGGACTTGATCAGAGCTTCCTTAAAAAACGCACTCATTCAATTAAAGAGTGATAACAAACAGCACTCACCACGACAGCAAGTATCAAATTCAAAGCAAGGCCCTCTTGCGCCATATCTTTAATATGAAATTTATTTGTCCCATAAACAATAGCATTAGGCGCTGTTGCTACCGGCATCATAAAAGCACAACTAGCGCTAATTGCCGCTGGCATCATCAAAACTTGTGGGTCAATACCTGCTGCCATACCAGCGGTTGCTAAAATAGGCATTAACAAAGTTGCTGTGGCTGTATTACTGGTAATTTCCGTTAAAAAAGTGACACATAAACAAAGCACCAATATAAGCACATATATAGGTAAATTCGCTAAGCCAGCCAACATTTCTCCCATCATTAGGCTTAAGCCTGATGCCATAAATGCCTTAGCAATAGCAATACCACCCGCAAATAAAAGTAACATCCCCCAAGGAATGTTACTCGCAGTTTTCCAGTCTAATAAAGTGCCCTTTTGTTCACCATTCGGTGTAATAAACATCAAGATAACGCCTAATAATGCAATAGTACTATCACCCACCTCATTAAAACCCAAATAATCACTCCATAATTGCCGTGTCATCCAGGCTAATGCAACCAAACTAAAGACTAGCAATACACGTTTTTCAGCGATGCGCCACGGCTCTTGCTCTGGCAGGCTAAATACTAATTTGGTCGATATATTACGCGTTAGCCACAATGCAATCAATGGAACCCCAACCACTACAATAGGCACACCAACTTTCATCCATGCAAGAAAATCAAGTTCCAACCCTGTCGTTTCTTGATAAATACTCATAAAAATAATATTAGGCGGTGACCCAATTGGCGTACCCACACCACCTAAGCTAGCGGCATAAGCAATACCCAGCATAAGCGCTGTAATAGTTGCTTTATCTTCAATCCCTTGCAAAGCAGCTAAGGCAATCGGCAATAAAATAAGTGTTGTCGCGGTATTGGATATCCACATACTTAATAATGCTGCAGCAACCATAAAGCCAATCACTACCCGCTTACCACTATCAACCCCAATTAATTTAACCATATAAATAGCTAGGCGCCGATGTATGCCACTTTTTTCCAGTGATTTAGACAACATAAAGCCACCCATTAACAATAAAATCACATGACTACCTAATGCAGCAGAAACTTGCTTATGCGTTAGCACGCCCGCAAAGGGAAAAAGAGCAAAAGGAATTAATGATGCAACAGGAATAGGTATCGCCTCTGTTACCCATAAAATAATCGTCAGCAACGTAATAGCAACTGTCCACGCTAATTCTGAAGGCTGTTGATAAATATTCATTAATATCGTTGCCGATATGCTAGAAGCAAAAAAAGCGCCAAACAAGATAATAAATTGTTTTTGTGTCATAAGTAGAAATAGCGAGTGCTCAAAAGACATCCATCCTTATACGGATAAAAATACCCCTAAATTAATAGAGTTTAGTTTGATTTAGAAAAGAATTTTCACTAAGCAGATTACTCTGCCCTCTCTAGAAAAACAAGCGGCAACTCTTCTAGCTGCGCATTATTGACTTGATTTTTAAATAGAAAACACCGGGATAACTTAATGTCAGGCATAAAAAAACCCCGCTATATTTGCATATAACGAGGTTCTAAATATGGAGCTGATGATGGGAATCGAACCCGCGACCTGCTGATTACAAATCAGCTGCTCTACCGATTGAGCTACATCAGCTAAAAGCTGGTTTTTCACCCTTATCCTTAAGAGTGTTGTAAATATGGAGCTGATGATGGGAATCGAACCCGCGACCTGCTGATTACAAATCAGCTGCTCTACCGATTGAGCTACATCAGCTAAAGAATCGGTATTATAGGTAGTTAACCCACACCTGTAAAGACTTTTATCTAACTCGGTGATTTTTTTTCTTGTGTGGCGCACGTCTGTTATTATTTTCAGTACGTTGCGTTCTAAATGTTTTTCCTTTACCTTTTTTAGGGTCGCCAGAAGCAGCCCCTTCTTTAGGACTCCAATTAGGAATCAATTGGTGTTTACCATTACCTATTAGGTTTGCACGCCCCATATTTTTTAAAGCTTCTCTAAGTAAAGCCCAGTTTTTGGGATCGTGGTAACGTAAAAATGCTTTATGTAACCGGCGCTGTTTAATTCCTTTAGGAATAGAGACATCAGAATCACCTCTTCGGGTTACTTTATGCAAAGTATCCTTGCCTGAGTAATACATCGCACTAGCAATGGACATGGGAGAAGGTAAAAATGCTTGTACTTGATCTGCTCTAAAACCATTCTTCTTCAGCCATAAAGCTAAATTTAGCATATCCGTATCTTCAGTTCCTGGATGAGCCGCAATAAAGTAGGGAATTAAGTATTGTTCTTTACCCGCTTCTTTAGAGTACTTCTCGAACATTTTCTTAAAAGCATCATAAGTCCCCATACCTGGCTTCATCATTTTAGATAAAGGTCGATCTTCGGTATGTTCTGGAGCAATTTTTAAATAACCACCGACATGGTGCGAAACTAATTCTTTAACATATTCAGGTGATTTCACAGCTAAGTCATAGCGCAAACCTGAAGCAATAAAAATTTTCTTAATTCCTTTTAAAGCACGCGCACGTCTATATAATTTTATTAACGGCGTATGATTGGTGTCTAGGTTTTCACAAATTCCTGGAAAAACACAGGAAGGTTTACGACATGCTTCCTCAATTTTTTCATCCTTACAGGCAAGGCGGTACATATTGGCCGTCGGCCCACCTAAATCGGAAATATTTCCCGTAAAAGTAGGCGATATATCGCGAATAGCTTCAATTTCTTTAATAATCGAGTCTTCTGAACGACTTTGGATAATCCGCCCTTCATGCTCTGTAATCGAACAAAAAGAACAACCGCCAAAACAGCCGCGCATAATATTAACGGAATGCTGAATCATTTCAAACGCAGGAATATTGGCTTTACCATAATGAGTATGCGGCAAACGCGAATATTCCAAATCAAACACGCCATCCATTTCACTGGTGGTTAGTGGTATAGGCGGCGGATTAATCCATAATAAACGCTGCAAATGTTTTTGTAATAAAGGCCGCGCGTTACCCGGGTTAGTTTCACCATGCATAACTCGTGAGGCATGCGCATACTGCACCGGATCATCTTTCACTGTATCGTAATCTGGAAGACGAATAATGGTTTTTTGGCGCTGCTTATTACTAATTTTAGAGCTTTCTACTGCTGCAGGCTTTTGCCCCTCCTCTGCCTTACTTGCGCAAACGGTTTCTTCTTCCATCTGGTAGGGGTTTTTAGGCTTGATAACCAATCCAGGTTTATCTATATCCGATGAATCTTTAATAACCCAATCAGAAGGCACTTGTTTAACAAAATGAACAGTCCCTCGTATGCCTTTTAAATCATTAATTGATTCATTTGACGCTAAGCGATGTGCGATTTCTACAATCTGCCTTTCTGCATTACCATAAACCAGTAAGTCTGCTTTGGAATCTAATAAAACGGATTTTCTAACCTTATCTGACCAATAATCATAATGGGCAATTCGGCGTAGACTTGCTTCAATACCGCCAATAATAATAGGTACTTCTTTATAAGCTTCGCGACAACGATGTGAATACACATTAACAGCTCTATCTGGGCGCTTCCCCCCATCTCCATTTGCTGTATAAGCATCATTAGAGCGAATTTTTTTATCGGATGTATAGCGGTTAACCATGGAATCCATGTTGCCACCGGTTACTCCGAAAAATAAATTTGGTTGACCTAGGGCTTTAAAATCATCAGCACTTTTCCAATCAGGCTGAGAGATAATCCCGACTCTAAAACCTTGCGCCTCCAACACTCGCCCGATAACAGCCATACCAAAGCTAGGATGATCCACGTAGGCATCACCTGTTACCAAAATAACATCACAACTATCCCAGCCTAATTCATCCATTTCTTGTCGTGACATGGGAAGTTCTTTTGCTGTGCCAAAGCGTTGCGCCCAAAATTTCCGATAAGAAAAAATGTGTTTGGCATCCAAAATATTCATGATTTGATAACTCTTTTTAATACACTACTATTATTTCTTTTTAAATCTTTTATAAAATTTAAAAATTCAATCTGATATTGCTCATCAAGCTGTTTAGCTCTAAGCCTTAATGCTTTCATGGAAAAATCAGGGTGCCCTTCTGCAAAGGCCAGCCCAATGATATTACCCCGCCCCCTGACCGGTAGAAACAATATTTTCCACTCAAAGACCGTGCCCATTTCCCAAGCTATTTGTTGAAATAACTCCTTCTCATTTCCCCATAAATTAATCACTAACAACCCTTTATTAGATAGCAGGGTTTTACAAGCGGCAAACAAGGTAGAACCTTGCATAGTCTCCGCCATACCTACATCATCAAAAGCATCAATCATAATTAAATCATGCTGATCAGAAGTGACCTTGCTTTGTTGCTTGATATATTCTGCGCCATCGCCTATTTTTACTTTTAAGCGTGGTTCTAAAGGAAGCTTAAAAAATCGTCGAGCAACTTTTAGCATTGCTTGGCGAAATTCTATCGTTTTTATCTGGCAATCTGGAAATTCATACAATAAATACTTGGTCAACAAGCCGCCGCCTAAGCCAATCATTAATACATCATCAGGCTGATCTTTAAACATTAACCAGCTCATCATTGCTTTTGCGTAAGCTGAATGCAATAAATTAGGTTCAGCTATGTACATGCTACTTTGCCGAGGACTCGTGCCAAAATGCAAAGAGCGCACACCTTCGGTTTCTACAATTTCAATGAGGCCGTGCTCATCAAATTCTTGGTGAACTAATAAGCCATCATATTTTTGCATGACAAGGGATTTTTGAAGAACTAAAAAAGCTAAAGATGGGAGTATAACTCTGAACAAATAAATAATGGAGGCTTAATTTTAAGCCCCCATTACAAAGTACTTAAATATCTAAAACAAAATCATCAAACGGATTGTGCAAGACAATCGTCTCATTACGCTCTGGGCCTGTTGATAAAATGGATACTTCAACGCCCACCAGCTCTTCAATACGGCGAATATAAGCTAAGGCATTTTCTGGCAAATCAGCAACTACCGTCACACCAGCTGTCGGCTCACTCCAACCGTCCATATATTCATAAACTGGTTCACACGCTTCGTACTTTTCAGCACCTAAAGGCGCGGCAGCAACTTCTTTTCCATCTATTTTATACGCAACACAAATGCCGATTTTATCTAAGCCATCTAATACATCTAACTTAGTAAGACACATCCCACTTAGTGAGTTCATCTGTGCAGATTTACGCATAGAAACTGCATCAAACCAACCTGTACGGCGTTTTCTACCCGTAGTCGCACCAAATTCATGACCTTTTTCACCTAAGTGCTGACCATAATCATCATTAAGCTCAGTTGGAAATGGGCCATTTCCTACGCGTGTTGAATAAGCTTTAGTAATACCTAAAACGTAATCAATATCTAATGGACCAACACCTGTTCCCGTTGCCGCACTGCCTGCTGTAGTATTAGATGAGGTGACAAAAGGATAAGTTCCATGGTCAATATCTAATAAAGCACCCTGCGCACCTTCAAAAAGTAAATTTTGGTCATCTTCTTGATAGGTGTGCAGTTTCTCAGCCACATCAATTAGCATCGGTTTAATTTGCTCAGCCAACTCTAAAGCATCGGCCAGCATGGCTTCATAATTAACTGCTTCAACTTTATAGTACTCTGTCAGCATAAAGTTATGAAAATCAGTGAGTTCTTTTAATTTCTCTGCAAATAACTCAGGATTTAATAAATCAGCTGCTCGAACACCTCGACGCGCAACTTTATCTTCGTACGCTGGGCCAATTCCGCGCCCTGTTGTACCGATAGCTTTCGCACCTTTGGCAATTTCTCTTGCTTGGTCAATGGCTACATGAATTGGTAAAATTAATGCACAGGCTTCACTAATTAATAAGCGTGAGCGTACAGGAATCCCTGCTTCTTCAAGAATTTTAATTTCTTTTAATAAAGCTTCAGGTGATAAAACAACACCATTACCAATCAAACATTGCACATCTTCGCGCAAAACACCTGATGGCACTAAATGTAAGACCGTTTTTTTACCATCAATAACCAGTGTATGCCCGGCATTATGCCCGCCTTGAAAGCGCACAACTGCAGCCGCTTGATCAGTTAATAAATCAACAAGCTTACCTTTACCTTCATCGCCCCATTGCGTACCGATGACTACAACATTTTTACCCATAACAGTTTCCGATTAATTTAATGGGACAAGAACCCAGTTCTCATCAACTTTTTCTAATTTTTGGTTACACGCCAATTGCTTAGCAGAATCTTGCTGCCCTGATAGCTCTTTAATCACAATAGAGCCTGCTGCACGTAATTCCTGTACTTTTTCATCCAATGACGAATCACCTATCGCAATAGGAGCTAATACTTTATTAACAGCCTTTGTTGACACTTCTTTTTTACTTAGCCTTGCTAAAACTTTTAGATCAGCACTAAAACCTGTTGCCGGTCTAGCTGAACCAAAAATTTGCCCTATATTGTCATAGCGACCGCCGCGAGCTATTTCTTTACCCATTTGCGGAACAAATGCTGAGAAAACTAAACCTGTATGATAATGATAGCCACGTAATTCAGCTAAATCGAAACTAATCGTTAATTGTGGGTAGTTATTTTGCAATACATCCGCTAATGCTTGCAAATCAGAAAATGCATTTTTAATACCTTCGCTCACTGCTGATAATTTTTGTTTCGCAGCACTCAAAACAGCACAATCACCATTCAATTTAGGTAGCTCTAAAAAGAGGCTATGTAGCTCTGTAGTTAGTGAGTAACCAGCTAATAGCACCTCTAGCTCAACATTTGATTTACGTTGCAAAACATTAAATAATTCAATTTCTTGCTCTTCAGTTAAACCAGCTTGTTCAACTAAGCCACGATAAATACCCACGTGCCCGATATCCAAGTGTACATTTTGCACACCAGCCTGCGCCAAAACTTCCAGCATCAAACGAACAACTTCTGTATCACTATCAATCCCAGCATGGCCAAATAATTCAGCGCCTATTTGCATCGGAATTCTAGTTTTATCTAATGAGTTTCCTCTCGTATGTAAAGTTGTACCTACATAACAAAGTCGAGAAGTCTGTTGATGATTTAAGCTATGCGCATCAATCCGAGCGACCTGTGGTGTCATATCTGCACGAATACCCAGCATTTCACCACTTAATTGATCAGTTAATTTGAATGTTTGTAAATTCAAATCATGACCCGACCCTGTCAATAATGAATCAACATAATCAATAAAAGGGGGATTTACTTTCTCATAACCCCAGCACTCAAATACATCTAGTAATTGACGACGTACTTTTTCTAAGTGTTTTGCATCCTCAGGAAGTACTTCTTCAACCCCTTCAGGCAATAACCACGGATCTCTATGCAACATTTTTTTATCCAATACACACAAAAAACGCTCTACCAAGGCAGAGCGTTTTTTTGTTAAACACGGGTAACTGATAAACAGCACACCTTTATTAACCTAACAGTTAATTATTTTATTTTTCTTTCTTAAAGTATTTAAAGAATTCCGAGTTTGGCTCAGTCACCATTATATTTGATGAGTTCTCAAATGAACGCTTGTAAGCACTCATGCTACGGTAAAAAGCATAAAACTCAACGTCTGACCCATACGCTTTTGCGTAAATATCAGCCGCTTTTGCATCACCCGAACCTTTTACCATTTCAGCATCACGATAAGCATCGGCTAAAATAATTTCTTTTTGTTTATCCGCATCAGCACGTACTCTTTCTGCAGCCTCTGACCCTTGCGATCTAAATTCACGTGCAACTCGCGCTCGCTCAGCTTCCATACGTCGATAAACTGATTGGCTAACTTCGCTAGGTAAGTCTATACGCTTTACTTGAACATCAACAATTTCAACACCCAAATTCGCCGCTGCTTCACGAGTTGATGCAATCAACGCCTTACGCACAACACTACGATCTGTCGAAACCAACTGCTTAATATCACGCTTACTAAATTCACTACGAAAAGCATCTTTAATAATTTGATCTAAACGTACATTTGCTTGGTAAATATCTCCAGCAACCGCTGTATAGAAAACCCTGACATCGCCTATGCGCCATTTCACAAAAGAATCAACAATAACGTTTTTCTTTTCCGCTGTTAAAAATCGCTCTGGTGATGAATCTAAAGTTAAAATTCTCGCATCAAATTTTTTAACATTATTAATAAAAGGTAATTTAAAATGTAAACCTGCTGCGTAATCAGATTCAACAATCTCCCCTAGCTTAAATTTAATTGCTTTTTCAGTCTCTGTAACGGTAAATACACTCATCATAAAAAGAGTAAAAACCGCACCAATGCCGACTAATAATTTATTTTGTGACATTCTAGCGCCCTCTCTCTACACGTCCACGCCCAGAAGAACGTGGTTGTTTAACACTGCGGCTCGACGTTGTTGGCTTCGTAGCTGATTTATAGCTATTCGAGGCTTTCTGCGCACCACGACTAGATGAATTGTCCACTAATTTATCAAGTGGTAAATACATCATATTATTTGAGCCTTTCACATCAACTAAAACAGTATCAGTACCACTCATAACTTCTTCCATCGTATCTAAATAAATACGTTTCCGAGTTACTTTAGGTGCTTTTTTATACTCTTTTAAAATTTGTGTAAACCGGCTTACATCCCCTTCTGCTGCAGAAGTAATACGTGATTTATACCCCTCAGCTTCTTGCGTTAGCCTTGCAGCTGCACCACGAGCCTTCGGTACAATATCATTGGCATACGCTTCAGCTTCATTAATTAAACGCTGTTTATCTTCTCGCGCTTTAATAGCATCTTCAAAAGCACTTTGAACTTGCTCAGGCGGCTGTGCATCCTGTAAATTCACACTGGTAATCTGAATCCCAGATTCATAAGAATCTAAAACACTTTGAATTTCAGTTTCAATATCCGCAACAACTTGGCTTCGGCCTTCTGTTAAAACAAAATCCATTGTATTTGCACCAATAACACCACGCTCCGCACTTTCAGTCACTTGCTTTAGTGTTGCTGTTTGATTATTAATATTGAATAAATATTTTTTAGCGTCACTTACTTGATACTGAACCGCTAAACGAATATCAACAATATTTTCATCTTTGGTCAACATAAGTGCTTCTTTAGGTACAGATCCCATGCCTCGCTGACGACTACCACCTGAACGGTAACCTACTTCTAAAAAGCGTTGTTGAGAAATATTAATAATTTCTACTTTTTCAATCGGTGAAGGAAAGTGCCAATTTAAACCTGGCTGAGTCGTCGCAATGTATTCACCAAAGCGCATTTCGACCCCACGGTTTCCCTCGTCAACAATATAAAACCCACTTGCTGACCAAAGTGCCGCGGCACCAATAGCTAATAAACCTAGTCCTTTTAACGAAGGTGCAGAATTATTATTACCGCCATGGTTATTATCACCACCGCCGCCAAATAGACCACCTAATTTATTTTGCAGCGTACGCATCGCTTCATCTAGGTCAGGAGGAGTATTTTCTGTATCACGACCACTCCAAGGATCTTTATTCTTATCGCCGCCTGGTTCATTCCAAGACATTAGTTAACTCCACTTAATTTACCGCAAAATTGATAATGTTTACCCACTAAAATATCAGTCAGTATTAACTTGTCAATTATCCTAAAAAACATCACTTAATACAATCTTTGTCAGTCAATTTCTTCAAAAGAAATATCACTGAGAACCCCCAAGTGCTGCTGATCTATGTTTACCACTAAATCCCAACCGCCTTCCTCGGTATAATCTTCCTTAACAACATTAGCCATTGAGTATAACTGAGACCTAATTCCACCCTGTAAAGGCGAAAGCTGGCATGAAATTTTAAGGTTATTGGTAGAAAATATTTCAGTGAGTGCTTCCGCCAATAAATCCAAGCCTAAGTTTTTTTCTGCTGAGATCCATACCCTGACAGGGATTCCGTCTTCATTTCTATCAATTCGAGGTGAGAAATCATCTAACAAATCGATTTTATTAAATACTTCTAACTGCTGATTATCTCCCGCACCAATTTCTTTAAGAACTCGATTCACTTCTTGAATCGTTTCATTACGATACTCGTCATTGACATCAATAACATGCATCAATAAATCTGATTCGATTGCTTCTTGTAAGGTTGATTTAAATGCTGCAACTAATTCATGCGGTAAATGCCGAATAAAACCAACCGTATCCGCTAAAACAACTTTTGTACCAGAAACAAGCTTAAACTCTCTTAATGTAGGGTCTAAGGTAGCAAACAATTGGTCTGCTGCATAAATACCTGCACCCGTTAAACTATTAAATAAGGTTGATTTCCCTGCGTTGGTATAGCCAACCAAAGAAATACTAGGAGTTTCTGAGCGTTTCCGACGAGCACGCCCTTGGTGTCGTTGCTTAACAACCGTTTCAAGACGACTTTGAACCAATTTAATTCGCAGACCAACTTGACGGCGATCAGATTCCAACTGAGTTTCCCCAGTACCACGCATCCCTATTCCACCTTTTTGGCGATCTAAATGCGACCACCCTCCAGTCAACCTTGAGGATAAATGATTTAATTGCGCCAATTCAACTTGTAACTTTCCATCGTAGCTCTTTGCACGTAAGGCAAATATATCTAAGATCAGACCATTACGATCAACAACTCGATATTCTAATTCAGCCTCTAAATTACGTTCTTGGCTTGGTGTGAGTACATGATTAAATAAAACTAAATCCGCTTCCGTTTCAGCTATCGCCGCTTTTAACTCATCTAGCTTACCTGAGCCAATAAAAAAGCCAGGGTCTGGGTAATTTCTTGACCCAGTCAATACATGAACAACTTCTGCACCCGCTGACTTTGCCAGCTCTTTTAACTCATTTAAATCTTCTTGTCCTTGGTAGAGATTAATATGCACTAGAACAGCACGCTCTCCAGATTCGGGGCGGTCAAACAAAGTAAATCCCCTTTATAACTTTTCTATAATTACTCAAATTCATTCTCTTTAACTGAGATATTAATTGGTTTTCCTGGCACTATTGTTGATACGGCATGTTTATATACCATTTGCACCATCGTATTTTTGAGCATAATGACATACTGATCAAACGAGTCAACTCGCCCTTGTAACTTAATCCCGTTCACTAAAAAAATAGAAACCGGCGTATGCTCTTTTCTTAACGTATTCAAAAAAGTGTCTTGCAAATTTTGACTTTTAGACATCCCTTTTCTCCTTTTTTTATTATTCTTAATCCTGTTTAATAGCACATAAAGGTACTTCCAAATATAGCTACCAGCCTATTCCATAAGCTTAAATCTCATTATTATGAGTCCATACCTTACCGACAATTTTAAGCATTTTCAAGGCATGAAACTTGAGCTGAACAAAAAACCAAAAACCTTTAATAATTTGTTATATTTTTTATTTGCTGACTTGCCGCAATAAGCGCCCCCAAAACCCCAAGCAATGAGGATAGAATAATAAATACAATAGAGTCATTTAAGCCCATAAAACGTAACTGGTAAGCGCTATGGTAAAGCGCCAACAATTGCTCGACAGGAGACTCTAACAGCAAAACAATGCCAGCAATAATAAGCCAGGCTAAAACACCCGCCAAAAAACCATACCAAAAACCAGTATATAAAAACGGCCTGTATATATAAGCATTACTCGCACCAACCAATTTTTCTACCCTAATCTCATCTCGCCGTGTTTGCAGCTCCAAACGTATGCTATTACCTGTTATTAGTATCACTGCAATAATTAACAATACAGTTAAAGCATGACTAAAATTATGTACTATCCCCATCATTGCTTGCAGCCTTGAAACCCACTGCATATCCATTTGTGCAAATTCTACAGCCGGCTGAGCCTCTAAAAACTGAAGCAAAGTTTCAAAATCAATACTTTCACTGAATTTAGTTTCCGGGTAGACCTGAATCACTCTTGGCAAAGGGTTGTTTGCCAAAGCATTTAATGCCCCACTAAAACCACTATACATTTGAAACTCATCTAACGCTTGCTGTTTGGATATATAAGCAACCTTAGCAACCTGCTTTTTATTCTTTAATTGCCCCGCTAAAAGCATTGCTTCATCATCATTTACATGCTCATACAAATAAAGAGAAATCTGCCTACCCATTTGCACGTCATCAAACACATGTTGGCTATTACTCAAGGCAACATAAAAACCTCCCGCTAGTGACATTGCAATGGCAATCACCAAGATTGTCATCGCCGATGATGCTGGTGTTTTTAATAACCGCCTTGCACTGCAAAATAGTGCGTTATATTGCCAGGAAAATAACAGCCTTTTTCGCTCATTAGGAGATTTAAGAGGCTCTTTTCTCCTACCCCTTATATTCTTTATTTTTTTCTTTTTAGCTACTTTCATAAGGCCTGCTACAACATTCGACCATGATCCAATTGCAACACTTTATGTTGAGTTGCTGCAACAATGCTTGCCTCGTGAGTTGCAATTAATACACAGACACCAACCTGCTGAAATTGTTCAAATAAACGCATAATTTCAATCGACAGTTCAGGGTCTAAGTTACCCGTTGGTTCATCTGCTAGAATTAATAGGGGTTTATTAACCACCGCCCTAGCAATTCCGACTCGTTGCTGCTCTCCCCCCGATAACGCGAGAGGGTATTTTTTTTCTTTCCCCAACAAGCCCACCTTATCTAATGCCGCACGCACTCGTCTAGCTATCTCATAATGCCCTACACCTGAAACCAACAAAGGTAAAGCAACATTATCGAAAACAGTACGATCTTGAAGTAATTTATAATCCTGAAATATAAGCCCTAATTTTCTGCGAAAAGCAGGAATATCTTCCTCACGTAAGCGACACAAATTCTGCCCGTCAAACAACATCTGCCCTCTTGAACAGCGTTCCATAACAGCCAGCAAACGCAATACCGTGCTTTTTCCTGCGCCTGAATGCCCTGTCAAAAATGCAATCTCACCTTTATTGAGATGAAAATTAACATCTACCAATGCATCATTTGTAGTGTAACGCTTAAAAACATGGTTAAAGCTAAGCATACGCTTTATTTCTCATCTTCCATAAAAAGCGCATCAATAAAATTTTCAGCATTAAAATCCTGCAAATCATTAATACCTTCACCCACGCCTAAAAATCGGATTGGAATTCCCTGCTGCTTTGCTAGCGCGAAAATAATTCCACCCTTTGCTGTTCCATCTAACTTAGTCAGTGCAATCCCAGTTAAATCGACAGTTTTATTAAAATGCTCAGCCTGGGACAAGGCATTTTGTCCTGTTCCCGCATCCAAAACCAACAAAACCTCATGTGGTGCTGATTCATCAATCCGCGAAATAATGCGTTTAACTTTCTTTAACTCTTCCATTAAATTAGCTTTAGTATGCAGTCTTCCAGCAGTATCTGCAATTAACACATCAACCCCTTTCGCTCGTGCTGACTCAACGCCATCAAAAATAACTGATGCGGAATCTGCCCCCGTATGCTGAGCAACCACATGAATATTATTGCGCTCTCCCCAAACTTGCAATTGCTCAACTGCTGCAGCTCTAAATGTATCACCGGCAGCCAACATAACACTATGCCCTTCTCCTTGCAGCCTTTGCGCTAACTTACCAATTGTTGTCGTTTTTCCTACCCCATTAATCCCCACAACTAAAATTACATAAGGCCCATCCTGCTTAGGAATCACTAAAGGCTGACTCACTGGTTGTAATATTTCTAGCAACTGAGTTTTCAACAAGCCCGTTAATGCTGCTGCATCCTGTAACTCATGCTTTTCAACCTTTTCTTCCAGTTGAGCAATAATTTCTGTCGTTAAATCCAAGCCAACATCTGCAACCAATAAACTAGTCTCAATTTCCTCAAGTAACTCTTGATCAATTCTTCTGTTACTTAAAGACAAACCTGACAAAACAGCACCAAAACCACCGCGCGTTTTGCCTAACTGAGACTTTAACCGTCCATAAATTGACTCAACTACTTCTACTTCAGGCTCTTCCAGAGGCTCACTTGGACTATCCTGAACTTCGCGCTCACTTTCATCAGTTAAATCTTTTCTCGTATACCGAGAATAAAAATGAATTAGCAGCAAGTCGATGATTAATAAAACAGCGATAATACTATGCGCTGCAATTAGCCAAACAGGCATTGCCGTTTTTACACTAACGACACCGCTTGCTATCAATAGCAATAGCAGAAAGCTACCCGTCGTTGCCAGCCAGCGTACTTTTTTTATTTTCTGCTGAGTAGCTAATAGCAACACCCAAGTTAACGTGACAAAATTAACAACAACAAATAATCGATGCACCCAACTGACAGCGACTTTTGCACTGAAAGATAAAGGCGAAAATAAATCAAAAGCGTAACGATAATCAGCAACAGGCCACCAAGAACCATTACACTGAGGAAACCCCGAACACACCAAGCCAGCATGATTAGCCGTTAACCACGCACCAACAAGTAACTGACAACTTAAAAGCCCCATTCCTATTTGTAATAAATAAGATTTTGATGGCCTATCATTTTTCACATAGCTTAATTGACTACGAACTGCCATATAAATAGCAATTCCAGCAATTAACACATTGACTATGTATTGAATAAAGTATGTCAGCGCAGAACTTATGAATAAATGAGCATTCAGCTCTACCAACAACTGCCCAACAATCAACAGCAATAAAACCAGTGCTGATAACAGTAACTTCACTCTCGTTTTAAAGAATGAAAAACTAGCAATCAATAATCCCACTATTAATAAGCACATCAAAGCAAGACTTACATAATAAAGACTACTTACTGGTGCAATGGAGGCTAAACCGAAATCGACAAGCTGAGTGTAGCAAGCTGTTAAATTATCACAATTTTGCTTATTAATTGCGGCCATGGACCACTGGTAAAAATTAGAACTCACTGCTAGTACAGCAAGAAAACTCAATAAGAATGCAAATAGTCTGAACATTTAATTACCCTATTTGTGAAATTCTAAGGAGTTTTTTAAGGTCGCTTTTAACGGCATACGGGTCATAATTAGCATCATAGTGCATCATTAAATTACCTAAAGGGTCCATAATAATGATACTGCCATTTTCAATGCCTTCAGGTTTAAATACTTTAATTTTATCTAGCAAGGTTTGACTTGCTTGTAATTTCAACAAACGTAAATCTGCTTCCCACCAACTCGAAAAACTCTCCTCTTGCTTGCCTGCCTGTAAAATAACGGCACGCCTAACCCGAGTCAAATCTTTATTTAACATTAAACGAATCTGTTTAGTTGCATGTATAGATTCTATACAAAGCTTATCGCACTTATTCCCTACAATATAATTCAACATCACCCAGTGCCCTGATAATTCAGAGATATTTTCTTCTGAAAAAGCACCCACACCAGAGAAATCTGCTTTTTCTGTGGTCAAAATAGGGACAATCAAATTTCCTTTATTAGTCGAAGCAAGCTTAAAGGTACTACTTTCAGTTAACCCCCAAGCAATAATAAAAGGAACAATAGATATGAGTGCAACGATAATAATAGTTCGTTGGTTTTTGTTTTTCTGATCAATCATTTTTATGTGTCTTACAACTTATCCAAAGTGTTAAAAAAAATAAAGTAGCTGCCAATGCAAACCACTGAAATGCATACGCCCTATGTTTTTCTGGGGGCATTCGCGTGTTAATTTTCCAGTCTCTCAAATACCCGTTAGCCTGATCAGCCTGTAGCTGCACTTGAAAGGAATAGAATGAATAATTAAATCTTGTTGCCAGCTTATCTAAATTAATAACTTGTACCTGAGAAGGCCAGCCCTCGCTTAAATCATCAGCACCTTTTAGCACCATCCCTACTGCGGGAAAGTTATTAACTCTACCGATAAGCGAGATCTCATACTGGTTAGCCGTCAAGCTGATATCAGGCACTTTTAATCTTGCTTTATCCATAGCAATCCAGCCACGATTTACTAGCACAGCTCCTGACTTATCTGCCAATATAAATGGCGTCATCACAAACGCACCCAATTTTCCATTAACTATTTGGTTATCCACTAGAAGCTGATGCGTTGCATCATAATTTCCTTTTAATACAACGGGGCGATACTTTATTTCATCTTGCGCTTTTAATAACTCAGGCAAATAAACGGGCTTACTAAGCATTCGTTGGGCTTGATTGCTAAATAGCTGCTCTTTCTCAGCTGCTCTATTAAGCTGCCAAAAACCTAGGCGTAACAACAAACTAAATACAACAATAAAAATCACTAGTGGCAGCCAATGTATTTTCCATTGATAATTAAAGAAATTTACGCGCATACCTTCTCGTTATAAAATTCACCCAATCTAATGTCATATTATACTACTCAATAGAAAAATTGAGGCTATAATCAATAAAATTAACAACCCTATTTTAACTTACCCATTTATCAGCGGCTTACTCGCTGACATTAATATTTATGATAAAAATTCTTGTTATTTTAGTCTTCCTGACAATTCTCATCAGCCTTGGAACTGCGTTATACCAACTGATTAAAAACAAAAAATCGTCACCAAAAACTGTACAGGCTTTAACTTACCGAATTGCTATTTCTATGGTTCTTTTCATTCTATTAAGTATTGCTTTTATGTCAGGCCTTATTCAACCAACGGGTATTGGCATGCAAATGCAATTACAAAAACAAGCGCAAAAAAACCTAAATTAAAATAACTCAAAATAGCTTAACTTTTAACGACTTCTTATGTGCAATAACTCCTCACATGTAGTTAAAAGTTAAGCTTTCTTTATCCGTAGGTATGTTACTTACCAAATATCTCTCCCCTACCTCTTCACCCTCTAGCCAAGCAGCATAATCAAACCTAAAGAACCTAATATATAAACTAAAGTAAACTTTAATTTCAGTCCAATTGAGAACAAATGCCACTGTAGTACTCGCTCCCTCCAATACTCTTTCATTTTATTAAGAAGCCTCTTTTCCCAGACTACAATTAAGTGCGGCAGTGCTTTTATAAAATAATACAACAGGATTAACGCTATGATTGATACTAAATTAAGTAGAATCGTTTCACTCTGATGGTGTTCGGTATGGAAAACCATCTCCACACCTTCCTCAGCTAATAACTCAACAATTTCTATAAGAATATGAATAAGTTCCACCAAAAAATCGAATATCATCATTAAGCCATCTAACAGCACATCAAACATAAGTAGGACAAAATATAGAAATACAAACTTAATCCCCAAGTTAATCAGTACTTTTGAATCTGTTTTTCCCTCCACACTTAATTTATTAGCTTCCTGCTGATCTACTCTTAATTTATTATTTTTCATCATTATTAAATTTAGACAAAAAAAAAGCACTCACCTCAATAGGGAGTGCTTTTTATGCTTAGGTTATACCCTTATTTACATCATATAAACAAAGATAAATAAGCCTAACCATACAACATCAACAAAATGCCAGTACCAAGCTGCTGCTTCAAAAGCAAAGTGATTCTCTGGTGTAAAATGCCCTTTCCAGCTACGGAATAATACAACAGTCAGAATAATCGCTCCGACACAAACATGAAATCCATGAAAGCCTGTTAGCATAAAGAAAGTTGAACCGTAAATTCCTGATCCTAAAGTAAGCCCCATATCATGGTACGCTTCCATATACTCTAAAGCTTGACATGCAACAAACAAAAACCCTAAGCCAACAGTAGCAGCTAAACCTTTAATTAACTGAGAACGATTGTTTGCTAATAGCCCGTGATGCGCCCAAGTACAAGTAACACCACTGGTTAATAATAATAATGTATTCAATAATGGTAAGCCAAACGCTCCCATAGGCTCAAATTCGCCACCAATATTTCCTGGACCATTAGTAGGCCATACAGCCTCAAATGAAGGCCATAACATTGCTGTTGAACGCCCTGGCCCATCACCCATACCACCTAACCAATCCATTGATAAATTACGTGTGTACCAAAGTGTTCCAAAAAACACAGCAAAAAACATAATTTCAGAAAAGATAAACCACATCATCCCCATACGGTAAGAAACACCTACCCCATGGTTATACATACCTGTTTCACTTTCTGTTGCCTGCATAGTAAACCACCCTGCAAGCATTAAAATAAAAATCCCTAACCCTATCAGCATAAAAGTAGACCCTGCCGCATTACCATTTAGGTAATTCGCGAAGCCTGCTAATGATGTGACTAATCCCAAGGTTGCCGCAATAGGCCATGTCGCCTTATGTGGAATGTAATATGCGTCTTGTGTAGACATCATAATCCCCTATTTAATGAGTAATATCGTAAAAAGTAAGTCCGAATGTTATCTGCTTATAATCTATCGCTAAACTTGGAGAAACGACCAATTGCACCTCTAAGTGCTTTGTTTCACCGGGTTTAAACACTTGATTAGAAAAACAAAAACATTCAATATTTTTAACATATCCTGCAGTTACCCCTGGTGTAAAACTAGGGCTAGCTTTAGCTGTTATATGTTTGTTAGTTAAATTTCTTGCTGTAAACCGAGCTGTAATTTTTTCACCAGGGTGTGCTTTAATTTCAAACTGATCCGCTTTAAAAGCTAACCGTGTCCGCGCACCTACTGTTGTTACAAACTCTAAAGTCACTTTTCTATTTGAGTCAATTTCATAACTTAGAGAACTTAAGTCCTTTTTTGTTTTACCGTTAATACCCGTTATTTCACACAAAATATCGTACAAAGGTATTAACGCCGCCGCAAATAAGAACATAAGAAAAACCAGTACAAGCAAACCCCTGACTGTTTTTTTGTTTTTCTCCTCTAAATCAGAGCTCACTAAGAAGTCACCCTCATGACAACAAGAACATAAATAACAGCAACAACAATAGTTAATGCTACAACTGTCAGTCTGTTTTTAGTTTTAATATTCATATTAACGCTTAGCTTTGTCCATAACCCAAGCTATAGACAAAGCTAATTCAATCCTTAAAAGTGTTCCGTAGGAATTTCTTTAGGAGGCGTTGCAAACGTATGGTATGGAACTGGTGAAGGTAGTGTCCACTCTAAGCTATGCTTAGCTGCATCTTCCCAAACTTCATCAGTTACTTTTTCGCCTGTTCCACCTTTAATTGTTTTCACAACGATATAAACAAACATTAATTGGCTAAAACCAAAAATAAAAGCACCGACACTAGATACCATATTCCAATCAGCAAATTGCACAGCATAATCAGGAATACGACGTGGCATACCTGCTAAACCTAAGAAATGCTGTGGAAAGAATAAAATATTTACTGATACTGCAGATAACCAGAAATGTAATCGTCCTAGTCTTTCGTCATACATATTTCCGGTCCATTTAGGTAGCCAGAAATACCCACCTGCCATCAAGATAAAGACCGATGCAGGTACCAGTGTGTAATGGAAATGAGCAACAATAAAGTAAGTATCATGATATTGAAAATCAATTGGCGCCATCGCCATCATCAATCCAGTAAAACCACCTAAGGTAAACAAAACCACGAAAGCAATAGAAAATAACATCGGTGTTTCAAATGTCATTGATCCACGCCACATAGTTGCAGTCCAGTTGAAGATTTTCACACCGGTTGGAATCGCAATCAACATTGTGGCATACATAAAGTACAACTCACCGGATATTGGCATTCCCACAGTAAACATGTGATGCGCCCAAACGATGAATGATAGGAATGCAATCGCTGCTGTTGCATATACCATTGAACTATATCCAAATAATGGCTTACGCGCAAAAACAGGAATAATCGTTGAAGCAATACCAAATGTAGGCAGAATCATGACATAAACTTCTGGATGTCCGAAGAACCAGAAAATATGTTGATAAAGTACAGGGTCACCACCACCAGCAGCATTAAAAAAGCTCGTATCGAAAAAACGATCGGTCAGCAACATAGTTACCGCACCAGCAAATACCGGCATAATCGCAATCAACAAGAAAGCAGTAATCAACCAAGTCCAAACAAACAATGGCATTTTCATTAATGTCATTTTTGGTGCACGCATATTAAAAATAGTCGCAATAATATTAATTGCTCCCATAATTGATGAGATACCCAATAAATGCACTGAGAAAATAGCAAATGGTAGTGCAGCACCAGTTTGCAACACTAGTGGCGGATATAAGGTCCAGCCTGATGCAGGCGCGCCACCCTCCATAAATAGAGTACTTGCTAATAAAAGTACCCCAGCAACTAACATCCAAAAACTCATGTTATTCATTCTTGGTAGCGCCATATCAGGTGCACCAATCATCATTGGGATTAACCAGTTAGCAAAACCAACAAAAGCCGGCATAACTGCACCAAATACCATGACTAAAGCATGCATTGTCGTCATTGAGTTAAAGAACTGAGGCGTTACAAACTGCATACCTGGCTCAAATAGCTCGGCACGAATAATAAGTGCCATTGTTCCGCCAACAAAAAACATTGCTAGCGCAAAAAACAAATACAACGTACCAATATCTTTATGGTTAGTCGTAACTATCCATCTCATAAAGCCTTTTTCAGGCCCGTGATCGTGATGATCATCGTGTTCATGTTCAGCTGTTACAGCAGACATAATTTATACCTCGTTTAATACTAAAAAAAGATTCGATTTATTTATAACGAAAAATGATGGTTACTCATCATCGCCGTCATAAACAATTTCTGGAATCGCTGCTTGTAACGCCTTAACTGCAGATGGCTGAATTGCATCACCTACTCTATTTCCTAGCCCGTTACGAATAAATGTTGATACTGCTGCAAAATCAACAGGATCTAACATTTGTCCAAAAGCAGGCATCATTCCTTTACCATTTAGCATTAAATCAACCTGTGCATTTAAATCACCAGTCACCACAGCACTTGCTGTAATTGCAGGGAATGTACCGGCTAATCCTGCTCCATCTGGCATATGACATGAAGCACAATTACTTGCGTAGACTTTTTCGCCTGCTGTAATTAAACCTTCTTTTGTCCATTCTTTTGTTGCTGCATCAGCATTGGCTACTGCTAGCGATTTTTGCTCAACAACCCATTTTTCATAATCAGGTTTTTCCATTGCAATAACCACAATAGGCATAAATCCATGATCTTTCCCGCAAAGCTCAGTACACTGGCCGCGATAAGTCCCAGCTTTTTCAACTGAAGTCCATGATTCATTTATAAACCCTGGAACTGTATCTTTTTTCCAACCTAAATCAGGCACCCACCAAGAATGAATTACATCCGCCGAAGTAAATAAAAACCTAATCTTAGTATTAACTGGAACAACTAAAGGTTTATCAACTTCTAATAAGTAATTAGCAACGGTACGAGGGTCAATGCCAGAGTTTAACTGTCTAGCCTTATTACTCGCTTCATCTAGACTACTAAAGAAATGAACACCACTATCTAAATATTCATATTCCCATTTCCATTGCCACCCCGTGACTTTAATTGTCATTTCGGACTCTGTCACATCATCCATCTCGATCATTACTCTAGTTGCAGGTATCGCTAATAAAATAAGAATGACAGTTGGAATAATTGTCCAAATAATTTCAACCTTTGCACTTTCATGAAAGTTAGCTGCTTTAAAGCCTCTAGACTTACGGTGAAAGTAGATGGAATAAAACATCGTACCAAATACACCAATACCTATAAATACACATACCCATAATACAAGCATATGTAGTCCATAAATATCACGACTGATTGATGTCACCCCTTCCATTAGATTGAGTGTATAGTCCGCCTGCGCTGTACCAAGGCTTAAAGCCATTAGGACAAGACCTGCGAATAATTGCTGTGTTTTCATCACGGAGTAGCCTCCTCTCATTAAAATAATAAACTGCTTAAATGCACCTAAATTTTTGTGATTTATTTTTTGCATTCCCTTACTTAAAACAATCCATTTTATTTCATCACAAATAACCTTTTTAATTTTAACCTATGCCACCACACTAAGCTATAGTCTACTTAGCTTTTTTATTTTTATTACTATCCTGATGGCAAAAAAAAAGCTTGTGAGCTGATAGCTCACAAGCTTTTTTTAGTGCTTTTTTGCTCTTAGCTATTTAAAGCATCAGCATATGGCATATCAAATTGTGGAATATGGCTATCCAACCACCCTTTAACCATTTGACCTACTGCATCAGTCACATCCGCTTCACCAGCGTGAAATTTTGTTTGGAGGTCAGCACAAATAGCAACCAACTTATCATGCTCATCTTTATGTCTTGCGTAACCACCGTATGACTTGGCTTGCATTTCTTTTTCTTCATGAGCAAAATGATCAACAACATAGGCAATCAAAGCATCCAGCGCTTTGCCATATCTGCACGATCCGCGCCACTAATAGCCTTGTCATATAAAGTATTTAACAAATCAAATAACACCTTATGCTCATCATCAGCAAAGCCAACTTTTGTACCATGATCTTTCTCGTTCCACGTAATTAAAGCCATCTTTTTCTCCGGTTTCGTATTTAGTGGTGAAACCTAACAACTATTAAACCATAAACAATTAATGTTTTAAGGGTTTAAGGGTTTAATCTGTATTCTCTTATGATTTTTATAGTTTCTTTTTTCCTCATAAGGAAATATCGCTAGCAAAGGCATATCAGTACTGCCCTTCAGTGTTTTTATATTTGCTTCTAACTCATCCATATTTTTTTCAACACATGACGCAATCCAGCCCTCACAGCGTAAACCTAAGCGACTTATCGCCCCAAACGTCAATTTAGCTTGATTAATACAACCCAGTCTCATTCCCACAACAACAATAATTGGCAAATTTAACTCTACAGCCAAATCAGACACGTCCTCTTTTTCATTTAACGGAACCAGCCAACCCCCAACCCCTTCGACAACCACCACATCCGCTAAGGCTGCTAACTTTTGATAGTCTTGCTTAATACGTATTAATTCGATTTTTTTATTTTCTTTTTTTGCGGCAATATGTGGAGAAACGGGCAACAAAAAAGCATAAGGGTTAATTAAATCATAAGAAATATCTACTGAAGATTGCTCTTGAAGCTGCAATGCATCTTCATTTTTTAATTGCCCATCCAGCATTTCACAACCCGCTGCAACAGGCTTCATACCCACAACCACTTTACCTTGTTGCTGAAAATACTCCATCAAAGCCAAACTCGCCCAAGTTTTACCTATTTCCGTATCCGTCCCCGTTACAAAATATCCCTGCGCCATTACCCCTTCCTCACTCTCGCTACAACATATAAAATTTCAAAACTTGCCTTTATACCACTCACTGCATCCTCCGAGTAAGCATCTTGCAGCCTCAGCAGATCACCTTTACTGGTTAATGTTTTTTTTCTGGCTAAATTCGCATTGCGCGCACCAATCCCTTTTAGCTCACGCATTAAATCAAGCACGGTTTTATATTTCGACTCATAAGTTTCACTTTTTATCTGAATATCACAAAACCCTGCCTCTTCTAAAGCATACCGCAACACTTTTTCAGAACAAAAATCATTAACATGTGGGTAAGCATCTACCTTAGCCCAGGCTGATTTCAGTTCATTTAAAGCATTCGGCCCAAAAGTAGAAAAAACAAAACTCCCCTGATTTTCTAGCACGCGATGAACACCAGTAAAAAGTAACCCTAGGTTTTGACACCACTGCAAAGCCAAGTTTGAGCTAAGTAATTGCATACTATTATCAACAAAAGGCAATTGCTCCGCATCCGCACAAACTAAACTCACATCACAACAGTTCTCTCGACTTTTAGTTTTACCTAACATCGACAATGCCAAGTCTAGAGCATAAACATCTGCGTCCTGATTCGCGGCAGCCACTAACTGCGTAAAAAAACCTGTGCCACAACCTAAATCTAAAATTTTAGAATTTTCTTGCGATGGAATACACGCAAAAAGCTGTCTACCAACTTTTCTCTGCAGAGTAGCCATCTCATCATAACTAGCTGATGCTTTTGCAAACGATGCTCGCACCCTCTGCTTATCTAATAAAGCAGTCATTGTTTTACACCTTTTTGCTCTAAAAAATTTTGCACCAACTCTAAAGTCTCTTTTTTATGGGTAATAAAAGGAATATGCCCAGCACCCTCAATAAGATGACAACTCAATTTTGGCTGTAAACTCTGGCAATCCTCTAAAATATCGGCTGGAACTAAAGAGTCTACGGAACCTAAAATCAATTGCACAGGGCAAGATAATGCTTGCAAAGCATTCCTTGAATCCGTTGTTTTCAGTAAAGCCAAACCATTGACTAACATATGAATCTCTGGCGCCGCGCATTCTTGCAATGCCATTTCAATGCCCTTTACATACTGCTTAGTATTCTCCATACCTTGCACTTGTAAGGTCAAAAAACGAAATAAAGTCGCATCAATATTACGCGCCAACTTACTAGTAAATTCATCTAAAACAAGCTCGGAAACGCCGCTCCATTCAGCTTCTGACAAAAAATGCGGATTACTTGCAAGCAAAGTCAAACTTTTCACTTTTTCAGGATATTTATTAGCCAACTCTAAAGCAACATTTCCACCCAATGACCATGCCACAATGTGACAAGGTTTATCTGGAAAAACATCTAAAGCAGCGGTTATCCAGCTATCTAACTCTATTAATGAACAACCAGCGCTTCGCCCATGCCCCGGTAGGTCAACGCAGGTCACTTGATTATTCTGCGCTATTTCTTGCGCAAAATGTCGCCAAACACCTGAATGCATCGCCCAACCATGTAACATAATAACAGGGGCACCTTGCCCAAAAGTTTCAGTATAAAGCTGGCTCATAACGAAATTCTTTTTAAAGCATCTAAAAGCTGATCAATTTGTGCTTGGCTATGCTCAGTTGACAAGGTAACTCTTAATCTAGCACTACCTTTAGGAACTGTAGGATAACGAATAGCACTCACCCAAAACCCCTGCTGTAAAAGAGCCTCACTTGCGGCTAACGCTTCTGTGCTGCCACCTATTAATATAGGCTGAATCGCCGTTTCCGATGGCATTAAAGCTAGCTCTAACTGCCTTGCTGCTTGTTTAAAATATTGAATTAAAGCAGCCAACTTCTCTCTACGCCAAGATTCATTTTGCATTAAAGATAAGCTACAACGTGTTGCTGCAGCCACCGCCGGTGGCAATGCCGTCGTATAAATATAGGTTCTTGCTGTTTGAATCAAAGTCTCAACCATATCGTCAGAACCAGCAACAAATGCACCGCTAGTCCCAAAAGCTTTACCAAATGTGCCCATCAATAAAGGGACCTGTTTTTGGCTGAGCTGGCATTGTTCAACAATTCCCGCACCGTTTTTTCCCAAGACTCCAAATCCATGCGCATCATCGATCATAAAAGTAGCTGATTTTTGTTGTGCCAATGCGGCCAACTCAGCAACTCGAGCCTGATCACCATCCATACTAAAGACACCATCGGTCACAATCATTGACGGTTTATCGGGATGTTTTTGCATTTTTATCGACAGGTTTTCTAAATCATTATGTAAATAGCGAGAAAAAGTAGCGCCGGATAATAAGCCTGCATCCAGCAGTGAAGCATGGTTTAACTTATCTTGATAAACCACATCACCTTTAGACATCAAGCCTGCAATAATCCCTAGGTTTGCCATATAGCCAGTGGAAAAAAGCAACGCTCGATCTCGGCCCGTAAAATCAGCTAATTCATCTTCCAAAGCATGATGCTCTGCACTGTGTCCACAAACAAGGTGCGCAGATCCACTGCCCACGCCATACTCATCCGCGGCCGACTTAAATCGAGCGATCACATCTTGATGCTGCGCCAAGCCTAAATAATCATTACTGCAGAAATTCAAGACTTGTCGCCCTTCAATCTGCACATAATTACCTGATACGGCTTCAACGGTTCGTCTTGAGCGGTATAAATTAGACTCTTTTAACTGCTCAAGGTTTTCCTTTAAGCCGTTCTCGCTAGCAGACATCAACTATTGTGCGTAGCTTGAACCCGCAGAACGCACACCCAAGCGATCAAACAATGCTAAGTCATGATTACTCATTGGATTTGCCGTGGTTAATAATTTATCACCATAAAAAATTGAGTTAGCACCTGCGAAGAAACAAAACGCCTGCATTTCATCCGACATATCTGCCCTTCCTGCAGACAGTCTAACGCGTGATTGCGGCATTAAAATACGCGCAACGGCAATCATACGAATAAAGGTAAAAGGGTCAATTGATTCCGTGTTGGCAAGCGGTGTTCCCTCTACTTGCACCAACATATTAATCGGCACACTTTCTGGGTGCTTAGGTAAATTAGCTAAGCCAATTAATAGATTGGCTCTATCATCTGCACTTTCCCCCATCCCTACAATACCACCACAACAGACATTAATATCCGCATCACGAACGCGCTCTAAGGTATCCAAACGATCTTGATAGGTACGCGTGGTAATCACTTCAGAATAATAATCTTCCGAAGTATCTAAGTTATGGTTGTAATAATCTAAACCACCCTCTTTTAAAGCCTTGGTTTGCTGCTCAGTTAACATGCCTAATGTGACACAGGTTTCCATGCCCATCTCTTTAACACCTTGCACCATTGCTACAACGCGCTCTATATCTTTATCTTTAGGACTACGCCAAGCGGCCCCCATACAAAAACGCGATGCCCCCTGGTCTTTCGCTAATTGAGCACTTTTTAAAACCTCATCAATAGGCATCAAAGCTTCTGGCGTTAAATCTGAATCATGTCGCGCACTTTGTGGACAATAGCCGCAATCTTCCGAACAAGAGCCTGTCTTTATACTTAATAAACTGCTAACTTGAACTTCATTGGGATCAAAATGAGCCCGATGCACCGTTTGAGCTTGAAAAATAAGATCATTAAATGGCTTAGCCAGTAATGCTTTAACTTCATCTAGCTGCCAATCATGGCGTAAAACTTCTGCGGAATTTGATGACACGCGATTAATCTCCAAAACTAAATTGATTGAATGGTCGACCCAATATGATAAAAACAGTAAACAACTGGAGTGGCATTATACAATATAGTTTGTTCCCGCCTAGCTGTATCTTTTGCGGTAAACAAGCAGAACGCTTATTAGACTTATGCCATACCTGCAAAAAAGGTTTGTTAAGTCTTGGTACGCAATGCATTTATTGCGCCCAAGCTTTAGAAATAAAAGCAAATAAGCAACAAATTTGTGGGCGATGTCAGAAAGAACCTAAAGCATTTGATAAGGTTTATGCTCCCTATCAGCACCAAGGTGAGATTCGCTATTTAATCAATCAATTAAAATTTGAAAACGCTTATAAGAACTCAAGGTTATTAGGTTTATTACTCAGTGAATTCCTAGTCACACAAAAAACACCCCTACCTGATTATATTATGCCTGTTCCATTACACCCCAAGCGCTACCGGCAGCGTGGTTACAACCAAACACTGGAAATAGCCAAAGTCATATCTAAAGAACTCAATACACCGATTGAATACAAGAATTGCCTGCGCACCCAAAACAGCGCTCACCAAATCTCGCTCAGCTTAAAGCAGCGCCAACAAAATATAAAAGGCGCTTTTACTGTTAAACAAGCCGTTAGTGCAGATCATATTGCCATCTTAGATGATGTCATGACCACAGGAGCCACAGCTAACGAGCTGGCTAAAACATTAAAAGCAGCTGGGGCTAAAAGAGTTGATATTTGGGTTTGCGCTAGGGCTTAAATAATTTCGTTACCCCATGCACTTTAGCATCATATTTATGACTGGGTATTAAAGTGTGACAGCTAAGAAAATCACGCTATCATGTAACTTCTTTAATAAATTCTTATTGATAAAGGCAGCAAAGTCATCAACATTGTCATATTTTTGCTTTCGAGAAAACTCTACAATATGACTAACAAGCTTTTTAGTCTTCGCTATTTCCGCATGAGAGCACCCACAACCCATACAATTTGTACCACCTTCCGTACATTGTCCTGGTTGGCAAGGAGTAAATTTCATACTACCTCCAAGTTTAAATAATTCAACATTCATTAAAATAACATAGACACTTTTAAAACTCTTTAATAACCCATTAAGAAAAGTCCAAAACACGAGTATTATCAATATTTTTGATGTAAGTATCCCTAGTGCAAATAGCGCATGTAAAAAAATACATATAAATCATGGTACTACAAAAAATAACACTCTTTTTTTATGATAGTTTTGACACGACACTATTCATCATGATAAAAATACTCCGTGCTTTGGAGCAGTCTAACTGCCATTATGTTTATAATAATGAAAACAACTAACTTTTCTTGCACATAAACCTAAATAATAAAAATAACGAGGAATACCATGACTAATCAAGTAGAAGAAAAAGATAACATGACCAAAATCTTAGCGGGAATAGTGATTGCAACTGTTATCGGCGTTGTCCTACTGAAATCAAGAGAAACAGAACATTTAAAATCTGGTGCATCAACTGCTTCAACTCAGCAGGCTTTTGAATCTGCTAACGAGAAAAGAAAGTCTGACCAAAATAACTTCTATTAATTATTTTCAATCCGTTTATATAGCTCTGGGATTAGCCACTTTTTAATACTTAAAGTGGCTAAACTTTATAGGCTAATAACAAGCTTTTTTTAATTTTACTTTAACAACTCAAAAACATACAGCCAACGCTATTATGAATAGCGTCCAAAATAAATCATACATTCTATAACACCTTAAATCACGTCATAACTACTCATACCACCGCCTTGGTAATGACTATATACATGCTGATAAACCACCAAACTCATATCTGCCAATTCCTCATCAGGATAAGGGGCAGGAGGTAGATATTCCAAAGCATCTGAAATCATCACTTTAACCTGAGAGCTAACCTGCTCACTCTCGCGCCACCGCTCGACCTTCAATTTTTCAGCCTTTAAAGTTTCCAAGGTTTGTTTTGCCACTTTCTTAACCTCAATTTCTTCCTTAGCTGTTAATTCAGGTTTGCGCAGTAAATCATAAATAGCCAAAGTTTCTTCATCCAAACCCTCACGAACAGCCCGCTGCATTTCAGGCGATAAATCACCTTCCATAAACTCGTTTAAATCATCAAAAGCTTTTTGTACGGCTTGAATATCTTT
>JAQRMR010000095.1:3678-7096 GCA_028599115.1 Methyloprofundus sp. | reverse complement strand
ACGCGACGGGAATTTTACCACTGCTTGTCGCGTTACGTTATCTGCGCTGCGCTTAGATAATCTAACACGACCTACCGTGATTCATGCGCGATAAGCGCAATGCTGCGTAACATCAGTTATTTATTCCAAGCAAAAAAAAACGCTTAAAGCCATAAAGACTAAAAGCGTCAAAGATAAACTAGATAACGAGGAGAAACCTAGCTTATTGGGTACTACAAGGAGGAGAATAAACTACTACATTTAAATCTAAACTTTAGCTCTGCTGTAAACGACCTGTAAAATGGACGTTACTTAAAATAGCAGCGACTGCAAATACAACTGCGGATACGATAAACGCACCTGAAATAAATCCGAAAATTCCTGCTACAAATAGTAATGCTACTAAAATATCTTTTTGTAAATCAGTCATGTGTGTTCCTTTATCTCTAAATCTGTAATGAATTAAGTATTTGATACTCACTATACAGCAACACAAAAAACTGACAATACAGCCAATTATTATCAACTTGTTTCCAAAAAAGAAACAATAAGCTTATTATCTCCCTAAGCTGCACCCCTTCCCGCCTGCACCCATTAATTCATCTCTTAATTAAGTTTAACTCTATAATTTAACAGTAAAAAAATGCAAACTAACCCTCATAAATACTTCGTTTTTACTTTTAACAGAAATTTATCCTATGCTTAATATTCTTTGGATTTTCTTTTTTATCAGTGCTTTTATCACAGCCCTGTTTAAATTATTCTTTTTAGATGATTTGCTTATCTTTAATCAAATCATGGAGGCGCTGTTTGCACTCTCCAAAACCGCCTTTGAAATCTCTCTCGGCTTAACCGGTGTACTCGCTTTATGGTTAGGCATTATGCGTATTGCAGAAACCAGTGGCTTTATACAAATTATTACTCGTTGGCTTAGCCCTTTATTTTGCAAATTAATGCCGGAAGTTCCTGCTAACCACCCTGCTTTAGGCGCAATGGTGATGAACATCTCTGCTAATGCTTTAGGTTTAGATAACGCAGCAACCCCCTTAGGCATTAAAGCCATGCAAGAATTACAGAAATTAAACCCAAATAAAAATACTGCCAGTAATGCGCAAATTTTATTTTTAGTCATAAATACCTCAGCCGTTACTTTATTTCCCATCACCATTTTTACTTACCGCGCACAAATGGGTGCAGCGCAGCCCACTGATGTTTTTATACCTATTTTATTAGCCACTTATGCATCAACTTTAGCAGGTTTACTTGCTGTTGCTTGGGTGCAAAAAATTAATTTATGGGATAAAACTATCGCAGCTTATTTAGGTGGGTTTACTGGCTTAGTCGCAATCCTGGTCAATTATTTTTCTCAGCTGAATAAAGCAGACATGCTGACCCAATCCGCCCTATTAAGTAACTTTATTTTATTTACTTTAATCATTGTGTTTATCAGCCATGCCGCTTATAAAAAAATAGATGCTTACCAAGCTTTTATTGAAGGTGCAAAAGAAGGTTTTCAAACTGCGATTATGATTATTCCTTACTTAGTCGCCATGCTAGTTGCTATTGGGGTTTTTCGTGCCAGTGGCTGTTTAGATTTACTTATGAATCTATTGCGCTACGGGGTTTCACTAGCCAATTTAGATACCCAATTTATCGACGCCATGCCAACGGCATTAATGAAACCCTTTAGCGGCAGTGGCGCACGGGCAATGATGGTCGACACCATGCAAACCTATGGCGCAGATTCTTTTGCAGGTCGCCTATCCTCTATTGTACAAGGTAGTACAGAAACTACTTTTTATGTGCTCAGTGTTTACTTTGGCGCAGTTGGCATTAAAAATATTCGCCATGCTTTAGCTTGTGGGATAATAGCCGACTTTGCCGGTATCACAGCCGCTATTTTTATCGCTTATTGGTTTTTTGCATCATGTTAGTACACCTCAGGACTTTAGGCTGTCGCCTAAACGAAGCCGAACTTGAAAGTTGGGCGCAAGCCTTTCAACAAGCTGGCCACACCATCACCCGCGAACAAAATCTAGCGAATTTAGTGATTATTAATTCCTGTGCAGTCACACAAGATGCTGTGCGCAAATCACGCCAATTAATTCGCCGTATTCACCGTGACAACCCCAGCGCTAAAATTATCGCCAGTGGTTGTTATGTCACACTCAATGCTGATGAAGCCGCTGAACTATTAGGTGTTGATTTAATTATTAGTAATGCTGATAAAGATCGCTTAGTCGAAATGGCTTTAGCAGAATTAGAAATTCCCAGTATGCCTGCGATGTCTACCGAACCTGCCGCAATTTCCTTATTTAATCGTGGCCGCCAAAGGGCTTTTATAAAAGTACAAGATGGCTGCCGTTATCGCTGTACCTTTTGTATTGTCACCGTTGCCCGTGGTGAAGAAAAAAGCACACCGATTGCACAAATCATTGACGATATTAATCGCTTTGTAGAGCAAGGCGTGAAAGAAGTCATCTTAACGGGCGTGCATTTAGGCGGCTATGGTTCCGATATTCAACAAAATTTAGCCGATCTCATTCAAGCGATTTTAGATAAAACCAGCGTACCGCGTTTACGTTTAGGCTCCTTAGAACCTTGGGATTTACCAGAAAACTTTTTTGATTTATTCAGTAACCCACGTCTTATGCCGCACTTACACCTACCGTTGCAAAGTGGCTCAGACACCGTATTAAAACGTATGGCAAGGCGTTGTAAAACGGAAGAATTTACTAAAATCGTCAACGATGCCCGCGCGAAAGTACCGTACATCAATATCACCACTGATATTATTGTGGGTTTCCCTGGTGAAACAGAACAAGAATGGCAAGAAAGTTTTGACTATATTAAAGCCATTAATTTTGGCCATATTCATATTTTCACTTATTCTTTACGCACGGGTACAAAAGCGGCGACCCTGCCAAACCATGTCACCAATGCCGTTAAAAAACAGCGTAGCCAGCAGTTACATGCGCTCGCTGAGGAAATGAAACAAAGCTTCTTGCAAAAAAATACCGGACAAAACTTTACTGTTTTATGGGAAGCACAAAAAGAAGACATCAATGCAACGCAGTATAAAATATTCGGTTACACCCCCAATTATTTACGCGTTGCCACGATCGTTGATAAAAACCAAGACCATGAAAATCAATTATCTACGGTTTGTATTGATGCCTTGGAAAACGATCATTTAATGGCCACTTTGTTTTAATCAACAAGCCCTGACCCGCATTAGCCATAGGATGGAATAGCGCAGCGTTTTCCACCTTAAATAACCACCGATATCAGCAACGCCGGAAAACGCTGACGCTATTCCGGCCTACGAACCTGAGCCGTATTGTAGCCGTAGGATGGGCAAAGGGGCTTTATCCCGTGCCCATCATTGTTTAGGATAAAAGTGATGGGCACGAAAAAGCCCTTTGCCCATCCTACCAAA
>JAQRMR010000095.1:0-3578 GCA_028599115.1 Methyloprofundus sp. | reverse complement strand
CGGCCTACGAACCTGAGCCGTATTGTAGCCGTAGGATGGGCAAAGGGGCTTTATCCCGTGCCCATCATTGTTTAGGATAAAAGTGATGGGCACGAAAAAGCCCTTTGCCCATCCTACCAAACTTGCTTGCCAGTATTATTAAGCCATAAGCATTAACAAATACACTTAAAAGGGCTCGCATGCAGGCACTGAATATGGGTGTACACAAAGCGCGTAGGGTGGAATAGCGCAGCGTTTTCCACCTTAAATAACCACCGATATCAGCAACGCCGGAAAACGCTGACGCTATTCCGGCCTACGAACCTGAGCCGTATTGTAGCCGTAGGATGGGCAAAGGGGCTTTATCCCGTGCCCATCATTGTTTAGGATAAAAGTGATGGGCACGAAAAAGCCCTTTGCCCATCCTACCAAAAGGCTTTAACCTTATGAATGGAGAATAAAATCAAGCAATGAACGAGCAATTTTTTTATGCACTTAATGTAACCACACCGGTTCTTAGCTTGCTACTGTTAGGTCTGTTATTTAGGCGCTTAAACTTAATTGATGATGGCTTTATACAAACCGCCAATCGTTTAGTTTTTAATATCACCCTGCCCTGCATGCTTTTTTTTGGCATTGCCAGCACACCACTAAGCCAATCCAACAACCTGCCTTTATTTATTTTTGGTGCTAGTTTCACCCTATTTTGTACCGCTTTGTTTTATTTATTCAGCATTGCTTTTGTACAGGCTGATAAACGCGGCACATTTGTCCAAGGTGCCTTTAGAGGCAATTTAGGTATTATCGGCATTGCTTTAGCGGTAAATGCTTATGGCACGGAAGTTTTAGCCGTTGCCAGTTTATATATGGCGATTATTTCGCTCATCGATAACCCCTTATCTGTCTTATTACTCAAACCCAAAGGCCACCCATCCTTAAAATCAATCTTTACTAATCCTATTATTATTGCCGTTTCATTAGGTCTGATTTTTTCTGGCTTACAACTGACTATTCCAGCATTTACTCAGCAATCAGGACAATATTTAGCGCAGCTCACTTTACCACTCGCACTTATTTGCATTGGTGGCAGTTTAAATTGGCAAAGTTTTCACCGCAATCATTTAGATGTGATTCTGGCGACCGCCTTTAAGTTATTATTGATGCCCATTATCGGCTTGAGTATCGCTTATCAATTTAATTTTTCAGCCGATGAATTAGGCTTACTGTATTTAATGCTTTCCGCCCCAACCGCAGTCTCCAGTTATATTATGGCCAAACAAATGACGCGCCACGGCGCGATGGCCGCTGAAATAATCGCCCTAACAACAGCAATGAGCACCTTTGTTATTACCGCTGGCTTAGTGCTGTTAAAAAGCATGCAAATCATCTAATGCGCGTTGTTCTCGCTTATATTTTTATCGTATCACTTTGGGCAACGACGCCATTGGCAATAAAATGGAGCGCCGATGGCTCCAGCTTTATTTTTGGCGTAACCGCCCGCATGAGCATAGGTTTACTATGCTGCCTACTTTTACTGCTAGCATCACGAACGCAGCTTGTTTGGCATAGCCTTGCAAAGCGCACTTATTTTGCTGTTGCGCTACAAATTTATGGTGCAATGCTTAGCGTTTATTGGGCTGCACAGTTTATCCCTTCGGGCTGGGTATCGGTTATTTTTGGCTTAACACCCTTCATTACCGCCTTACTTTCTGCCTTCTGTCTAAATGAAAAAAGCTTAGGCTGGAAAAACTTATTTGCCTATAGCTTAGGTGTGGCTGGGCTTGCTGTTATGTTTCACTCAGCTTTTCATTTAAGCTTACACGCCGTTTTAGCGATTGCAGCTATTTTGTTAGCTGCTTTTTTACAATCATTAAGTGCTGTTTGGGTAAAACGCTTGCACTCACAACTCCCTGCATTAACTCAAGTTACTGGCGGCTTACTATTTGCAGTGCCTTGGTATTTAATCACTTGGTACTATTTAGATGGACAAATACCTAACTCAATCCCTCTAAAAAGTATCGTCTCTATTTTATATTTAGGCTTAATTGCTACACCCATCGGCTTTGCGCTTTATTATTATGTATTAACCCACCTTGCTCCGACACGCGTTGCGCTAATCACTTTAATTACACCGGTCTTATCTTTATTGCTCGGGCACACGATTAATAATGAAGCATTAACATTGGATATTATTGTAGGCAGTAGCCTTATTTTATTTGCTTTGATATTGCATAGCTTTATTAAAAAATAATCACAGATTAGTAGGGTGGGAAAATAGGCTTTATCCCATGCCCATCACTTATACCGTAAAAGATGGGCACGAAAAAGCCCTTTGCCCATCCTACGCGACTAATTTATTGAAATAGGCATTGGCCTGAATAATAATTTTTGAACAACTACTTAGATGAAAAAACAGTAACTTCTCATTATCAACGGGTACTGGAACGCAGGCCTTTAGCCTGCCGCTGAATCAATGCAGGCTAAAGACCTGCGTTCCATTTATTCATGAGTTCGATCCTGTGGATAATGAGAAGTTACAAAAAACAGAGTAAAATACTCTAAAATTTCATTAAATCTACTGCAAACACATTACCCCCTGATTATGAAAACCCCAAAATCTCTAGAAATACTCATTACAGAAGGCTTTATTGAAGAAGTTCTTCACCCACTTAAGAGTGGTAAAGAAGCCGATGTCTTTGTCGTGCAATCTGAAGGTATTGTGTGCTGTGCAAAAGTTTACAAAGAAGCAAAAAAACGCAGTTTTCATACCCAAGCCACGTACCAAGAAGGCCGTAAAGTAAAAAATAGCCGCCAAGCTCGCGCGATGAAAAAGAAATCGCAATATGGCCGTAAACAGCAAGAAGAAGTCTGGCAAAATACCGAAGTTGATGCGCTCTATCGCTTAGATGCAGCAGGCGTTCGCGTCCCCAAGCCTTATAATTTTATTGAAGGTATTTTGTTAATGGAGCTGATTGCTGATGAGCATGGCTCTGCAGCACCGAGGCTTAATGATATAGAAATGAGCAGTGAGCAAGCCATTGAATACCACGGTTTACTCATTAAAGAAGTCGTTCGTATGCTATGCGCGGGCATGGTTCATGGTGATTTATCAGAGTTCAACATTCTAATTGATACCCAAGGCCCTGTTATTATCGACCTGCCCCAAGCAGTTGATGCGGCAGCTAATAATAATGCGGCCAGAATGTTAGAGCGCGATGTGAATAACTTAGCCGCTTATTTTGGTAAGTTTGCACCCGAGTTATTAAGCACCACTTATGGCAAAGAAATTTGGCAGCTCTATCAAAGCGGACATTTATCCCCTGATATTAAGCTAACGGGCTATTTTAAAGGTAGCAATAAACAGGCTGATGTGAAAAGTATTATGCAAGAAATTGATGCTGCAAGAGAAGAGGCTATTCAACGTAAATATGAGTTAGCAAATGAGCCTTTGTAAAAACTGTCTTGAATTTTCGGCAGCCCTATAAAGAAGGCTGAAGCCCTCGTTCCAAGTAGTTTATATCATTGAATTTTCAGTAGGGTGAGTAGAACGCAGGGGCTGTGTTTTTAGGCTGATAGTGAAACTCATCAATTCTGTGCAT
>JAQRMR010000094.1:18696-22444 GCA_028599115.1 Methyloprofundus sp. | reverse complement strand
AAGAAACTTAGATTTTTCAGCATATATTTGTGCAATTTCCTTATATATTTTCTTTTCAAAACTGTTTGCTTTATGGGTGTCGTTATTTTGTGTTTTGAAACTTTGTAAGATATTTTTTTCAGTTGTTTGGCGCTCTTTTCCAATTAGCCAGGCAGCCCCTGCTAAAATAAAAGGAGCCGTTGTGATAACCCAGTGCAGTAAGTTTTGCTGAAATAACTGGGCAATATTATTGATTGAAAAAGCAAGCGAGTTTTGCTGTAGATCAACCATAATGGCGATGAGAGGAAAACATAGTCCAAATATAAAGCCATAAAGAGTGAATTTTTTAAGAATAGGTGACATGGCTTAAATAATACAGTTAAAAAAATAAAGGTTTAAGAGTGTTATACACTAAATTTAGAAATTGCTAAAAAAGTATGAAAGATAAGCTATCTGCGTATATACTCAAGAAATTATGCCTTGTATGAGACGAATTGCAGAGTTTTCTGCCCAAATTTTATGGAAAAATAATGAATATTCATGAATTCCAAGCAAAACAGTTATTTAAAGATTATAACATTCCTGTGCCGAATAGCCTTGTTGTTGATTCCGCTGAGCGCGCTGCCGAGGCAACAGATGAATTAGCTGGAGATAGCTGGGTGATTAAAGCGCAAGTTCATGCGGGTGGACGTGGAAAAGTTGGCGGGGTGAAGTTTGCAAAAACAGCGGAGCAAGCCAGTGATTGCGCTAAAAACATGTTAGGGCAGTCTCTTATTACTAAACAAACAGGCTCAGCAGGTTTACCTATCAACTCAGTGTTAATTGAGCAAACTTATCCGATTAAACATGAGTTTTACCTTAGTTTATTAGTTGATAGACATTCAGAGCGACTGTGTTTTATCAGCTCGATTGCAGGCGGCATGGATATAGAGGCTGTTGCTGCAGAAACGCCGGAAAAAATCACCACTTTATTTTTAGACCCTGCGGCTGGCTTGCAAGGGCATCATTGCCGACAAGTTGCATTTTCATTAAATTTACAAGGTGAGCAAATTAAAGCGCTATCTAAATTAATGCAGGGTATGGTGCAGTTATTTTTAGATAAAGATGCCAGTCAGATAGAAATCAATCCTTTGGTAGAAACAGAAGCAGGAGAGTTATTTGCTTTAGATGCCAAAATTAATTTTGATGATAATGCCATTGCGATACATAAAGACATTGTTGAGCTACGCGATATGCGCCAAGAAGATGAAAAAGAAAATATCGCTAAACAGTTTGACCTTAACTATATTACTTTAGAGGGTAATATCGGGTGCATGGTGAATGGTGCAGGTTTAGCAATGGCTACGATGGATTTAGTTAAATTAAAAGGGGGAACCCCCGCTAACTTCTTAGATGTAGGCGGCGGTACAACCATAGAAAAAGTAACTGAAGCGTTTAAATTGATTGTATCGGATCACAATGTAAAAGCAGTATTAGTGAATATTTTTGGCGGTATCGTGCAGTGTGATGTGATTGCGCAAGGCATTATAGGCGCGCTGGAGCAAGTTAAAACAGAGCTGCCAGTTATTGTAAGATTAGAAGGCACGCATGCGGAAGAAGGACGGGCTTTATTGCATAATGTTGCCCCCAATATTATTCCTGCAGAGGATTTAGATCATGCGGCAGAAGAGGCGGTTAGATTAGCAGGAGTGGGCGCATGAGTATTTTAATCGACAAAGAAACCAAATTAATTTGCCAAGGCTTTACGGGTAAACAAGGTACTTTTCACGCTAAACATGCTTTAGCCTATGGCACGCAATTAGTCGGTGGTGTTACACCAGGGCGCGGTGGCAGTGAACATTTAGGCTTGCCTGTTTTTAATACTGTGATTGAAGCGGTTGCCGCAACAGAAGCAACAGCGAGTGTTATTTACGTGCCGCCTTTTTTTGCTGCGGATGCTATTTTAGAAGCCTTAGATGCAGGGATAAAACTCATCGTTTGTATTACCGAAGGGATTCCTGTTTTACAAATGTTAAAAGTGAAAGCGGCAATGGCAAATAGCGATGCTTTATTAATCGGGCCAAATTGTCCAGGTATTATTACCCCTGATGCCTGCAAAATTGGCATTATGCCGGGCAGTATTCATTTAGCGGGTTCGATAGGCATTGTTTCTCGTTCCGGTACTTTAACTTATGAAGCCGTGCATCAAACAACGCTGGCAGGGTTAGGCCAAAGTACTTGTGTGGGGATTGGTGGTGACCCGATTCATGGTATGACCTTTATTGATGTAATTAGTCGCTTTCAAGCAGATGATGCGACGAAAGGCATGATTATGGTGGGTGAAATTGGCGGCAGTGAGGAAGAGGAAGCTGCTGAGTATATTAAAGCGTACGTGACTAAACCAGTGGTGGCCTATATTACTGGTTTAACAGCACCAGCAGGCAAGCGCATGGGGCATGCAGGCGCTATTGTTACAGGCGGAAAAGGAACTGCGAGCAGCAAAGTTTCAGCCTTAGAAAATGCCGGTGTGACGGTGGTAAATTCTCCTAGTTTGATGGGCGAAGAAATGAAAAACGCTTTGCAGACAATGTGATACACTAACAAGTTCAGCTGTAAGAACATAAAAATATAATAAAAAATTAATGAAGGTAGACTCTTATGAAAACAACTAAAACATTAGCAACAATCGGGACAGCAATCGCGTCATCATTAACGGTTGGTGGTGCTGTTGCAGAAAGTAACCCATTTGCAATGACTGAAATGAGTAGTGGTTATATGCAAGTCGCTGAAGCTAAAATGGATGAAATGAAATGCGGCGCTAAAATGAAAAAAGAAGCCGCTTGTGGTGAAGGCAAGTGTGGCGGCATGATGAAAGGCAAAGGCGACATGAAAAAAGGCAAGAATGCTGCCTGTGCCGCAATGATGAAGTCTAAAGAAGCAAAATGTGGCGAAAGCATGTGCGGCGCTATGATGAAAGATGGCAAAATGAAAAAAGGCATGGAAAGTTCATGTGGTGCCATGATGAAAGGTAAAGAAGGGGCTTGTGGTATGGGCATGGGCGCTGGAAAAATGGACATGAATAAATCTATGGACATGGACATGGATAAAGCTAAAGAAGGCAAGTGCGGCGAAGGTAAATGTGGCGCTATGATGAAAGATGGCAAAATGAAAAAAGGCATGGAAAGCTCATGTGGCGCGATGATGAAAGGCAAAGAAGGCGCATGTGGTATGGGTGCTGAGAAAACTAAGAAAGGCTATAAAGTAAAAAAATGGGGTAAAAAAATCTCAGCTGATGAAGCTGCAGGTAAATAATCAGCCATTTACTTAAGGTCTCTTATCTTAAAGATAAAAAGGGTAGCTTTTTGCTACCCTTTTTTGTTGGTTATAGCATTATTAGAGTGCCGCTCTAGTTAATGTAACTGGAGTTAGGCTCTTGTTTAACTATCCTGTATAAAATTTGTGTAATAAGTAACTTCTCATTATTAACGGGTACTGGAACGCAGGTCTTTAGCCTGCCGCTTAATCAATGCAGGCTAAAGACCTGCGTTCCATTTATTCAGGAGTTCGATCCTGTGGATAATGAGAAGTTACTGTAATAAGGCTTACATTGCTGTTTTTAAAGAGCTTAGTTTGTGTCTTATGATTGACTTGCATACTTGAAAGGCGCAAAATTGCAGGTAAATAAATTTTTAGAAATTATGATGAAACAAGAAGTAGACCCCAATACCTTTACTCAAAAAGACTTAATGCAGCATCTATTGCATGCGAGCCAACACACGGTTACACGTGA
>JAQRMR010000094.1:0-18596 GCA_028599115.1 Methyloprofundus sp. | reverse complement strand
CGTTTTGAGCAAGTAGACAAGCGATTTGATAATCTCACTCTAGAGATAAAAGACCAAGGAAAAAAGCACGACCGACTTACTTGGGCAATATTCGCTGCCATGCTCGCTATCTTTATTCAAAATCTAGTAGGCTAGATAGTCGGTATCTTTCAATTAAATATGTGCTGGTTATAATAATTCAGTACCTCGTTATTTTAACAATATAGTCCTAAGAAATCAGGGTTATTGCTCACTGGATTTATGCACAGCACCCTCCCTCTTAGTCTTTATATACATTTCCCTTGGTGCATACAAAAATGCCCTTATTGTGATTTTAATTCACATGCCGCTAAAGATAACTTGCCTGAAGAGCAGTATATTGATGCCTTATTGCAAGATTTAGCTTTAGATATAAAACAATTTTCCGAAACACGCCCCTTACAAAGTATCTTTATGGGCGGTGGTACACCAAGTTTGTTTTCCGCCGCACAAATAGATCGTTTATTAAAAGGTATTAATCAGCAATTAAACTTTGCCGATGATATAGAAATCACACTAGAGGCAAATCCCGGTACTTTTGAAAGTGACAAGTTTAGTGCTTATCGAAAAGTCGGTATTAACCGCCTTTCTATTGGTATACAAAGCTTTCAAAATGAACATTTAAAACGCTTAGGGCGCGTGCATTCTGGCGCAGAAGCACAAACAGCGATTACTATTGCTAAACAGGCGGGCTTTACGAATTTTAATTGTGATTTTATGTTTGGTTTGCCTGAAAGCGGGCAGCAAGATAGCTTACAAGATTTACAGCAAGCCATTGCTTTTCAGCCCAGCCATATTTCTTTTTATCAGCTGACTTTAGAACCGAATACTTATTTTCATAAATACCCTCCCAAATTACCAGATGATGACGTGATTTTTGCGGCGCAGTTAGCTTGCCAAAAATTACTGGCAGATAACGGTTATCAACAATATGAAATATCAGCTTATGCGCAAGCCGGTAAACAAAGCAGGCATAATCTAAATTATTGGCAGTTTGGTGATTATCTAGGAATAGGGGCAGGCGCGCACGGTAAGATTAGCCTAAACTTACCGCATAAAATTGTACGCACAAGTAAAGCAAAACAGCCGGAGCAATATCTCAAATTATTGAAAAATGATAGACTGAAGCAATCAATTTTGCAGGATGAGCTGCCGTTAGAATTTGTGATGAATAACCTACGCTTAAAAACCGGATTTTCTTTAGGTAATTTCCAACAAAAAACAGGCTTAAGTGCGGATGTATTGCAGCCTGCATTACAGCAATGTCAGCAACAAGGTTTGCTGGATAATACACAGAACCATTATCGCTGTTCAGAAAAAGGTTGGCTTTTTTTGGATAGCATTTTAGAAAAATTTTCTTAGTACGGATAGAACAAATGCTTGATTATCAAAAACAATTTATTCAATACTCCCTGGAATGTGGGGTATTAAAATTTGGCGAATTTCATTTAAAATCAGGCCGTACTAGCCCGTATTTTTTTAATACAGGGCTATTTGATACCGGCAAAAAATTAGCCAAATTAGGCGAGTTTTATGCACAAGCGTTAGTTGAATCTGGAGTAGATGTCGATATCTTATATGGCCCGGCATATAAAGGAATTACCTTAGTGGCGGCTGCCTCTATTGCTTATGCTAACGTGCATAATAAAGATATTCCTTTTGCTTTTAATCGTAAAGAAGCAAAAGATCACGGCGAAGGCGGCGTTTTAGTTGGCGCTCCTTTAAAAGGCAAAGCCGTTATTTTAGATGATGTGATTACCGCCGGAACATCTGTGCGTGAATCTGTAGTGATTATTAATGATGCCGGTGCAACGCCAGCCGGTGTGTTAATCGCTTTAAACCGTCAAGAAAAAGGGGTTAACGATGTCTCTGCGATTGATGAAGTGAGCGAACAATTTTCTATGCCGGTTATTTCGATTATTTCTTTAGAGCATATTATTGAATTTATTGAATCAGATACGGCGTATGACGAAAACATTGCAGCAATTAAAAAATACCAAAAACAATACGGATTATAAAAAATGAAAATTGATATTTATCAAAGTACCAAAGGTGAGAACAAATATATTTCTGTACCTAAAGGCACAAAGATTGAAAGTTTAGAGTTACCCGCGACAATTGACCCTGATTTACTGAGCTTATCGCCCTTTAAAACGCGATTAGAATTGGATGTTACTAAAAAGCAACCAGCACTCGACCAAGATGCGATTATTAAGCAAATTGAAGTGAATGGTTATGCGATTCATGGGGCGAAAATAGAAATAACATTAAAGGCTAAAAGTGAGTAAGCTGCGTTAGATTTAGCTGAGTAGTTGTTAGGTTTCGGCACGAGAATTTGATGTCTTCCGCTTATTGTCCAAAGGCTTAACGGCACATAAAATAGCGGATGAATTGTGTTTAGGCTATAAAACAGTAGCAAATTACGTCACTCAGATTAAGAAAAAACTATAAGTATCCAGCATTGCCGAATTAGCGCATATTGCAATATTGCTAGAGGTTACAAAGCATTAAAAGGGAAAAATTCCCGCACAAATGAAAGAATCATTCCCATTACAGCTTCTGTTTTATGCTTGATAATACGTTATTTTTGACAGGGTTTGATTATGAAGCTAAATACACTCTTTTTTATTACTTTTTCATTACTTTCTATTGGGGCGAATGCTCATGGACCGACGCCTAAAAAAGCCGATAAAAGTATTATTATTAATGCCCCCATTGATAAGGTCTGGGCGGTCATAAAACACTTTGATAAAATTTCAGATTGGCATCCTGATGTCCTATCCAGCACAGGGGATGGTAAAAACAAATCGGGCAGTGAGCGTAAAATGACACTGGAAAGTGGCGTGTTAGAAGAAGGTTTGGATTATTTTAGCGATGCTGATCACGAATACAATTACCGCTTAAAAACTGAAAATACCGATGTCTTTCCAGTGAGCTCTTACACGACAGCGATTCAATTAGTTGCCGAAGAAGATAAAACAAAAGTTAAATGGAAGAGCCGTTTTTATCGAGGTGATACAGCTAACACACCACCCAAAAGGCTGAATGATGAATCAGCCGTTAAAGCAATGAATAGCTTTATTCAAAATGGACTTGAAGGCTTAAAAGAGAAGCTGGAAAAATAAATATGCTACGCTTTTCTCTTACTTTGTTGTTGTGTGCATTTACCTCTATTGCAGTCAGTGATCCTTATATCTATATTAACCACCAGCAAGGTGAGAGTATTAGTGCGTTTAATCGCACTGATTTAACATTAAAAACGATAATTCCTACACTTAAAGGGCCGGCTGGCATTGCTATTAGCCCTCATAATCCATGGATTGCAGTCACCTATCCCGAAAAGGGGATGATTAGTTTTATTGATAGTGAAAAACTAATTCCCTTGGAGCATATCAGTGTCGGTGGCAGCCCTTTTGGTGCTACTTTTGCCAATAAACTACTTTTTGTTAGTGACTGGACTAGCGATACAGTTAAAGTCATTCACCCTGGTACGGGGCGGGTGATAAAAAAAATTACAGTAGGAAAATCACCAGCAGGAATAACGACTGATGCTTGCGAATCTCAAGTTTGGGTACTAAACAGAGAAGATAACAGTGTTTCTGTGCTAGACACTCGTTACTTTAATGTCATTAAAACCATTCGGGTAGGTAAGGCACCTTTTGCACTAGCCATGGATGATCGATTTGCCTATATAGCCAACGCACAAGGTAATACGCTGAGTATTGTTGATATAGCTGATTTAACTGAAATAAAACGGATTGAAGTTGGGCGTATGCCCTACGGTGTTGCTGTTGACCGAAAGCAACACAAAGTCTTTGTGAGTAATCAGCTTGAAAATACGGTGAGCGTATTGGATTCCCGAGCTCATAAGATAATTAATACCCTAAAAACGGGGGCATATCCTGAGAATATCGCTGTCGATGAAGAAAATCAGCGCTTATTGGTATTGAATTGGTTTGATGGAAGTTTAAGCGTATTTGACAGCCAGACTGATAAGGAAATAAAGCGGATTGTGGTAGGCGATGGAAGTCGGGCTTTTGGACAGTTTGTGGAGAAACCCATGGCATGTTTGGCAGATAAAAAATAATGAACCATCGTTTTCATGTTTTACTTTCTATAAAAATGAAGATTGTTTAAACCTGAATTAGCTCGATCTCTTCTCAGCTTCGATTAAACCATGTCGAGTTGCCATCAAAGCAAACTCGGTCACTGTTTTAACGGCTAATTTTTCTTTAATAGCTGTGCTGTGATTACAGATAGTTTTATAACTCAAATGAAGTTTTTCCGCCACTTCTCGCGGACTATTGCCATTAGCTAATAAACAAAAAACATCAAACTCGCGGGGTGAAAGTAATTTAATTTTATATTCATCATCTTGCTCAGTAATCATGTTGACAGCAAGCTGTTGCGCCATTGCAGCATCTATATAGGTCTTCCCTTGTGCGATAGAGCAGACAGCCGTTACCAGTGTTTCAGGTACGCTGCATTTACTAATATAACCCTTGGCACCTGATTTAATGGCGCGCGTTGCATAAATAAGTTCATTATGAATACTGAAGACCAGAATTTTACAGTGTGGGTCACGGCTAATTAGTCGCCGAATACATTCCAGCCCTCCCATGCCTGGCATGGATAAATCCATAACTACCACATCGACAGGTTGTTGCATATACAATTGGTAGGCTATTTCTCCGCAATCCGCCTCATAGACTTTACCTATATTTTTCGAGAGGGATAAATAAGACTTATAACCTTCTCTTACGACTGCGTGATCATCAACGAGTAATACACTGACTTTAGTCATGATCAATTCTCAAAAAAAGATTTATCATGAACTACTCTGGTTTTAATTGGTATAGGAGCTTTTCCTATAGTGCCGAAACCATATCATAAAAGGAAAAATTCCCAGCTAATCCTAGATTTATTCCTTCTTAATTAGTCATTTATTCCGTATTCAAGCAGTGATCAAACAAATAGAATATTCCTAAGCATTTGCCAATTCACAGTTAGCTTGATCAGGTAGCTTTTTCGCAAAACATTTAATGATTTGGTAAATGCTTTTTTAATAATAAAAGTCAATCTGGAGGAAATATGCAAATTAAAAAATTTGCTCGGAAGATGGGGACTACCTTAGTGGTTTCCAGTGCATTTTTTGCACTATCACAACAAGCAAGTGCTAATAAAAGATTGGAGGATTTGTCTGAGCAGAATACTAACTGGGTGATGCAGACTAAAGACTATGATGCCAGTCACTATAGCAACATGTACCAGATTAATATTCAGAATGTACATAAACTGAAGCCTGTCTGGTCTTTTTCAACGGGTGTTTTAAATGGTCACGAGGGTGGTCCATTAGTGATTGATGGCATTATGTATGTTCACTCACCTTTTCCAAATAATATTTTTGCAATTGATTTAAACGAGCCAGATAGAATTTTGTGGGAATATAAGCCTAAGCAAAATCCAGCAGCACGTGCTGTTGCGTGTTGTGATGTCGTCAATAGAGGTTTAGCTTATGCTCCAGGGACTAAAGATTATCCACCGACTATTTTTCAAGATCAGCTAGATGGGCATGTAGTTGCCATTCATGCTAAAACGGGAAAAATGCTCTGGAAAATAGAGAACTCTGATATTTCCATGGGCTCAACCTTAACCTCTGCTCCTTTTGTTGCAAAAGATTTAGTTATCGTTGGTAGTGCTGGTGCAGAGTTAGGTGTTCGTGGTTACGCGACAGCGTATAGCATTAAAGACGGTTCGCAAAAATGGAGAGTCTATGCCACAGGGCCTGATGAAGATATAGGTATCGGTAAAGGGTTTAATGATGATAACCCGCATTATGGGCAGTTTGGTTTAGGGACTAAAACCTGGGAAGATGATGCCTGGAAAATTGGCGGTGGTACTAACTGGGGTTGGTATGCTTACGATAGCGACTTAGAAATGCTTTATTACGGCTCAGGAAATCCTGCTCCGTGGAATGAAACTATGAGACCTGGTGATAACAAATGGACGATGACCATTTGGGGGCGTGATGTTAATACCGGTAAAGCTAAATTCGGTTATCAGAAAACACCTCATGATGAGTGGGATTATGCCGGTGTGAATTACATGGGTTTATCTGAGCAAATGGTCGATGGAAAAATGACTAAATTGCTAACCCACCCTGATAGAAACGGCTTGGTTTATACATTGAACCGTGAAAATGGTGACTTAGTTAATGCATTTAAAATTGATGACACCGTTAACTGGGTTAAAAAAGTCGATTTAAAAACAGGTCTTCCGATTCGTGACCCTGAATACTCAACACACATGGATCATGAAGCAAAAGGAATTTGCCCTTCAGCGATGGGTTACCACAATCAGGGGATTGAATCTTATGACCCTGTTAAGAAAACTTTCTTTATGGGCACCAACCATATTTGTATGGATTGGGAACCATTCATGCTGCCATATCGAGCAGGACAATTTTTTGTCGGCGCAACGCTAAACATGTATCCTGGACCTAAAGGTACTTTAGGTCAAGTGAAAGCAATGGACTCTGTGACAGGCGAATTTAAATGGGAAATTGCTGAGAAATTTGCAGTCTGGGGTGGAACCATGGCAACCGCAGGTGATTTAGTTTTCTACGGCACATTAGATGGCTATATCAAAGCGCTTAACTCTAAAAATGGTGAAGAGTTATGGAAATTTAAATTACCTTCTGGAGTAATTGGTCATCCGATTACTTATAAGCATAATGGTAAACAATTTATTTCTATCTACTATGGTGTAGGCGGTTGGCCAGGTGTGGGGTTAGTGTTTGACTTGCAAGATCCAACAGCAGGTTTAGGTGCGGTAGGTGCATTTAAAGAACTAGCGCATTACACGCAAATGGGCGGTGGTGTAATGACTTTTGCATTAGATTAATAAATAGGGCTGGTTGGGTAAGTGATTTGGCTTATCCATTCAGCACAAATACTCACGCTATTGATAGATAAAAACATGATATTAAAATCGAGATTACTCTGCCTGACTGGACTGGTATTAATTTCAGGCTGTGCAGCAAAAGCACAACCTGAAATGGCAGCAGCACCAACGGGAGAGGTTCTTAAAGTTTGTGCGGCTGAAGATGAAATGCCTTACTCCAATAAAAAAGGAGAAGGGTTTGAAAACAAGCTTACCCAGCTATTAAGTAGAAGCCTAAACCGTAAAATCAAATATATCTACTGGAAAGACCCGCGATATTTTGTTCGAGACTTTTTAAATAAGGGGGTGTGCGATGTAGTGATTGGTGTTGATTCGGGTGATCCTCGTGTTTTAACAACAGAACCTTATTATCGCTCAGCTTATACTTTTATCTCACGAGAAAAGGATGATTTGGATTTAAAGGACTGGGATAGTGAAGTTTTACGTTCAGTTGAGCGAATTGCATATATTCCAGGCACACCTTCTGAAGTGATGATAAGAGCCATCGGACGATATAGCGATACCTTTAATTATAATAAGGAATTGGTCGGTTTTAAGTCTCGTAGAAACCAATATGTTAAATATGATACGAGCAAAATGGTCAAGGATATCTCCAGTGGTAAAGCAGAAGTAGCAGTACTTTGGGGGCCGTCAGCGGCACGTTATGTTAAGTCCTCTTCTGTTCCTCTTATCATGACAATTGTACCTGATAACAGCACCCGTGCTGACGGCCAAAAAGTAGGGCAACATTACAGTAGCTCTATGGCTGTACGCAAAGGGGAAACTGTGCTGTTAGGTCAGTTGAATGGTTTTATTCAGCAGCAAAGCTCTGAAATTGAAGCGTTACTGGAAGATGAAGGAATCCCTTTACTATCTAAAGAGTAAGTTATGACGTTATTAAATAGCAAGGATAAATGATGAATTTTAAAATAATAGTAACTAGCACTGTATTGGCAGCTAGCCTTTTTAGCGCGAGTGCCCAAGCAGACATTACTTTACGACATGCACTTCTAGGGACTGCATTGGATATGAGTTTTGCAAAAAAAGGAGGTAATACTCCCGCTTTTAAAGAATTTATGAAAGAAGGTAAAAACCCCTATAACACCGACAAAGAAGCAATTGAGCACGGTGAAAGCCTATATATGACTGGCTGTTCAGGCTGTCATGGGCATGAAGCCGAAGGTAAGATTGGACCGGGGCTGGCAGATGATTACTGGACTTATCCCGCCATTGCAACAGATAAAGGTTTATTTGAAGTTTTATTTGGTGGTGCAAATGGCATGATGGGGCCTCAGTACGTTAACTTCAATACCGATGAAATGTTAAAAATCATGGCTTGGCTGCGCTCCATCTACACAGGCAAGCCGAAAAAAGCTAAATGGCTTAAATAATAATTCAGGAGATTAATAATGAAAAAGAAACTGATTACCATCGCTGCTTTATTAACAGCATCGGTCTCGTTTACAGCTCAGGCTTATGATGGCACAAATTGTAAAGCACCTGGAAATTGCTGGGAGCCTAAACCAGGTTATCCTGCAAAAGTAGCGGGAAGTAAATATGACCCCAAACACGACTCTAACGAACTGAATAAGCAATCAGCCTCAATTAAAGAAATGGAAGCGCGTAATAAACAGCGAACAGACCACTTTAATAAAACGGGCACGTTTGTTTATGACGTAGATGAGCTTTAAAGCACGCTATCTTAACAAGGTATAGGTGACTTAACCTCCAAGAAATTAGTGTTGTAAAAATCATGCGTTAATTTTCCTACATGGAAGTAGGTAATTTGTATAACGAGGGTGTGATTACTTTGTTGAAAGCAGGCGTGAATAGGTCATTTTAGCTACTTGACTGTTTCAGATGCGCCTCTTCAGCAAAATTAACGATATAAATTTTACTATGATAATTGCGCGAAGTACGACCCCCTATCCCTTTCCGGAGCGGCTTAAGCTTCTGCCGGTAAAGACTAATATTAAGCCTTTACTCCAGTTCGCCTCCGAGCTGGAGTTTTTTTTGGACAAAGAATTTGAATAAGCAACTGAGTGACTGGCGAAACCTAGCCTTACAATTCGAGCAACAAATTAATCACACGGTACTTGGTCAACAGCAAGCAGTCAGACATTGCGTTATTTCTGTTTTTGCACGCGGACATGTATTACTGGAAGGTAATGTCGGCGTAGGAAAAACAACTTTGCTACGCGCTATTGCACAAGGACTAGGCGGTGACTATCAACGGATTGAAGGCACTATCGATTTAATGCCAGCAGATTTGATTTATTACACCTACCTTGATAATAAAGGCAAGCCACAAGTAGACCCAGGCCCTTTACTTAAACAAGGGGAAAGCTTAGCGACATTTTTCTTTAATGAAATAAACCGCGCTCGCCCTCAAGTTCATTCACTGTTACTTAGAGTGATGGCAGAAAGAAGCATCAGTGCGTTTAATCAAGAATATCAGTTTCCCCATATACAAGTTTTTGCGGATAGAAATCGCATAGAAAGAGAAGAAACCTTCGAATTGCCTGCAGCTGCACGTGATAGGTTTATGATGGAAATCAATATCGATACGCCAGCAGATGACTCTCTATTAAAAGAACTTATTTTTAATGCCCGCTTTCATGATGTGGATAGCCTAATTAGCGGTATAGAAACAGGTAATATTGCTTACTATCAATTGAATGAATTAGCGCAACAAATTCAACAAAGTATTCAGCCCAGTGCGATGTTAAAAAATTATGCACTGGATTTATGGAAAGCCAGTAGAAATCCTAAACAATACGGTATTAAATTATCCGACGTGGAAATGGAACAACTGATTCAGTCGGGAGCCAGCCCCAGAGGCATGAGCTTTTTAATTCGTGCAGCCAAAGTTAATGCTTGGCTGGAAAACCGAGAGACACTATTACCTGAAGACTTACAGGCTGTCTTCCAAGTCACCATGGCACACCGCATTTTTTTAAATCCCATTTATAGCTATCGACAAGAGCAACTCATGCCCGAATTAATAAGCAGTATTCTTGAGCGAATAGCAGCTCCCTAATCAACATTCTTCATAAAAAATGATGGAATAACAAAGATGACAAAAGAAGCATTTTTAAAAGCAATCACCCCAGAAAGTGGTTTTAACGATTTACTGGCAGTCTATTTAAATTGGGCTGGTGTTGGGTTTGTCTGTGCCATTATTGCGGGGCGTTTGGATAACTTTAGTGGTATTTCTTATGCCTCTTATTACACAACGTCACTTAACTCCGCTATTGGCGTTAAATTTTGGGCTCTAATTAGCATTATTGGACTATTGTTATTTTGTCTAAGTCTTCCGCTAACTTACCTATCTGAACATTTCAATCAATTTAAGCTGAGTTGTCAGCGATTTCGTTTTTTTAGCTACGGTTTTTTTCTGGTTGCTTTTGATGAAGGGGCGCTCATATTAGGGATATTGATGGCAAATTTAGTTCACTCCAATGAACGTGCCGAGCTATTAACATCAAAATCCTTTTTATTTACTGAGGCATCTTTGTTCAGTATTATTGCATTAATTATCGCCAATTCACTACTCTGGTTGTTAGGTGAGTCACTTTACAATCGGCAGCATAATAATTACTCAGGTGTTGTTAAGTTGATTATTAACAGCCCCTTAAAATATAGTGTTCCAGCCTATTTGTTATTAACAGGCGTGTTTTTTATGTTGGTTATTAATCAATCATAAGATGATGGAAGATAATATTTTTCATTACCGTAAACCAGAGCAAAGCAATGTGTTTCCAGGTGCTCATGCAGGTAAATCGGTAGGCAATGGATTGCTTTTCAAACATCATAAACCATTAATGTCAGCTCCCGATCCAAGGCATATTGATTTAAGAGCCAGTCTACTTAATCCTTTTTCACACTATCAAGTGAAGTCTTTTCAGCAACAATCACGGGTAGACGTGTATTTAGTGGCTGATTTATCGGCTTCTATGGGGTACCAAGGGAATGACAGTAAACAACAAGCGCTTGTAGATTGCCTGATCTCAGTGGCTAAATCTGCTCATGCGACTGGAGATCGTTTTGGTTTTGTCGGTTGTGGTCAAGCAATAGACAGGCAATTGCTTCTTTCTCCAGCCAATCTGCAGAAAGGGCGAGTAAATGAAATAGCGAAACGGATTGAAACAGCGACTTTTACAGGTCAGGCAGAAAGCTTGTTACAGGCAGCCGATTATCTGCCTAATAGCTCTTCCTTGGTATTCCTATTATCTGATTTTTATATGCCCGTTAAAATGATTCAACAACAAATGCAAAGGCTGAATAAACATACGGTTATTCCTTTAGTTTTATGGGACAAACAAGAAAGTCGTGATTTACCCAATTGGGGGGTCGTCAAACTTGCAGATATGGAACAAGGAAAAACTCGCACCTTATGGATGCGCCCTGCTTTAAAAAACAAAATTAATGCCGCATTTAAGCAAAGAAAACAACAAGTACAGCATTGTTTTAGAAGCTTTGGTAGTGAGCCACTATTTATGGAACAAGGTTACCGTGCAGAAGCAATTAGCCAATATTTTTTACAGCTGGCAGGATAAAAAGATGCGCTTTAACCTGATTTTAGTTTTTATCTGTTTAGTGCTGAGTAGTTGCTCTAGCTCAATCAACGAGCCGATAACACACTTCCAAGTGCAAACTCCGCGCCCTTTTGGTTATGTGATTGGTGATGAAATTAAGCAGAGAATTATTATAGAAACGAGAGATGGGATGGCTTTGCAATACAGCAGCATTCCTGGCAAAGGTGAGATGACTCGCTGGCTTAATTTAAATAAGATTAAAATTGATAAAAGCAAAACGGGTAAAGGACTTCGCTATCAAATTGATCTAACGTACCAACTTTTTTATGCTCCTTTAGAAGTTAAAATGCTTGAAATTCCACGGTTTACGCTACAGTTTAGGCAATTTGGCAACAGCATAGAAAAAACAGTACCCCGCTGGAATTTTACCACGGCACCTCTACGAGAATTAGCCATCCGAAAACAGGAAGGTAAAGAATATATGCGTGCCGATACATCAATCCCTTTATTGGATACACAGCCCTCAATTAACCGTTTAGGGTTGAGTTTGTTGATGGCTTGTTTATTCGGGGCTTATTTAGCTTGGCTTTATGGGGTGTTGACCTTTTTGCCAAAATATCAGATATTTAAACGCCCAGCGCGTCAGTTAGCCAAATCATCTCAGGGTGACTTGAGCAGCATGCTGGACATTATGCACAAGGCATTAAATAACTTGAATGGGAAACCGCTATTTAAACATCAACTGAACAGTTTTTATCAACGATTTCCCAATTATCAACAGCTTAACGGTGAGCTTGTTTGGTTTTTTAATTACTCAAACCAACATTACTTCAGTACTGACAGCCGCAGTAATAAAGCTGAAAATGATAAAATCATAGCCTTATGTCAACATTGCTTGCAAATAGAAAGAGGCAAGCGATGAATCTCACTGTGGATTACCCTTGGGTACTGTTTGCTTTAGTACTAAGTTTCTTACCCTTATTTAATAATGGTGTGAGCCATAGTCGTTACCCTTCAATAGACATCATACCTGCCGATACTTTCTCTATATTTTTTTCTGCATTGATAAAAGTGATCGCGATGGCAGCTATTACGTGTCTAGTTTTAGCTTTAGCAGGCTTAAATCGTGGCAAACAAAGCCAAGAACGTATTGGTTATGGCGCACATATCGTATTATTACTGGATAGAAGTAAAAGTATGGATTACACCTATGCGGGCAAAGCCCCTGATGGTAGCGAAGAATCAAAAGCCAGTGCGGCTAAGCGACTGCTGATTGATTTTATTAATAAGCGTCAGCATGATCGAATTGGGGTGGCAGGGTACAGTACTTCTCCCTTATTTTTTATGCCATTAACAGAAAATAAACAAGCGGCACTTGCCGCTGTTTCTGCTACCGATTTACCCGCACTAGCCTACACCAACATCAGCAAAGGTCTAACAATGGGCTTGTCTTTTTTTCAACAACAAAGCTCACAGACCGGTTCACGTATTATCCTAATGGTTTCAGATGGTGCCGCCGTCGTTGATCCTGAGAGTGAGGCAACGATAAGACGCTGGGCGAAGCAACTAAATATTCGGTTGTACTGGATTTTTATGCGCAGTGAAAATAGCCCTGGGCTCTATGAAAAACCGGAAGACCCACGCGATGATAATGCAGGCGCAATGCCCGAACGCTATTTACATTTGTTTTTTACCAGCTTGGGTATTCCCTATAAAGCCTATCAGGCAGAAAATCCCGATGCCGTGCAACAAGCTATTAATGATATAAATAAATTAGAAAACATGCCGTTACATTATGTGGAAAAAATCCCTAAACAAGACCTGTCAACCCAGTGCTATTTATTAGCCACTTTTTTTATTAGCCTGTTATTGGCATTTAAACTTGCCGAGGCACGTCCATGATAAAAGCGATTCGTCATTATACTATTTGGGGTGGATTAGCCATTGCAGTCGTCATAACGCTACAAAGCGTTTTTTCCTACTATCAAATAGCCACAAGCAATCAATTCATCTTGCAGTTGAATCAAGGGAAAGATATAGAGCTTGAAGCGCTTAAAAAAAGTGTTCCTGAGCTTCACTTGGCGCGTGCTAGCTATCTAAAAAAGAAGCATCGTTATAAAGAAGCGCAGGCTAGTTTGAGCCAAGTGATAAATCAAGGTAGCCAAAAGATACAAGCGATTAGTCGGTATAACTTAGGGAATGTTTATTTAGAGCAAGCCATTGAACTGGCAGAGTCCATGCAAATTAATGAAGCAACAGCACTCACAGCTTTGGCAAAACAAGCCTATCGACAAGCTTTAGCGCTGGATAGTCGTTATTGGGATGCTAAATACAATTTAGAAGTTGCCATGCGCTTATTACCCGAAATGGATCGAATTGTTATGGAAAAGGATGACCACATCCCTGAAAAAAAAGCAAAGCTATGGGCGACCGTTCCCGGTTTTCCACGAGGCTTGCCATAACGCTATGAATCTACAAAATCTAAAAGATTACCGATTTTATTGTTTAAGCATTGCTTTACTGGCTATGCTTGCTTTATTTATTAAACCTCAGATAATTAAAAGTCAGCCTGTTTATAATTTCACCTTTATTGTTGATATCACGCGCAGCATGAATGCCAGAGACTATCAGCTAAAAGAAAAATCCGTGACTCGCTTGCAATTTGTTAAACAGGCACTGAACGAGCTGGTATTAAAACTCCCCTGTCAGTCCAAAGTCGGGCTAGGTATTTTTACGGAAAGAAATTCAACTTTATTGTTTGAGCCCATCGAGGTGTGTTCCTCTTATACAGAAATCGACAGTGTGATTGATAGTATAGACTGGCGCATGGCATGGGCTGCTGATAGCCGTATTAGTAAAGGGATTGCCAGTACCATCACGCAGTTACAAGGCAGCGGTAGCCATATTGTTTTTTTGACTGATGGACAAGAAGCGCCTCCTGTAAATCCTCGCTATAAAACAGATTTTAGTGATGTAAAAGGGAAGGTAAAAGGGTTGTTAGTCGGTGTTGGAGGCTTGCAAAATGTCCCCATCCCTAAATATAACCACCAAGGGCAACAAAAAGGTTTTTATAAGCAAGATGATGTTCCTCATCGCTCAACATTTGGCATGGCTCCCACGTCATCCGTTCCTGTAGAGGGGTATAATGCGCGTAATGCCCCTTTTGGCAGTGCTAAAGTCAGTGGTGACCAGCATTTAACCCGTTTATATGAACCCTATTTAGAGCAACTGAGTAAAGAGATTGATTGGTCGTATCACCGTTTAGAAAGCAGTGAGTTACTCAATACAGCATTACAGGCGGCAGTATTTGCAAAAAAACAGTCAGTTTTGACAGATTTTCGCCCTTATTTTGCAGTTTTTACCTTAATGCTATTGGGTTTGGTTTATTTTCCGCGTTTAAATAAGTAAAACTGTTATATCAGCCCATTTATAGAAGCAGAACCATTTGTCATCTACGATAGTAGATACACAAAGCTATTGCAGTCTTTTCCAAAAAATATACGTTATCAGTATGCCTTCCCTTTATTTTTAAATTATCTGGTATAACGTGGTGAAACCATACATATATCAGCTAATGCTAGGATGCGCTAAAGCGTAGCGTGCTTATCAATTGGCAATGGTGGGCGCGGGATAAACTCCTTGGCCCACCCATACTTATGGGGTAGTGACGCGTAAGGTAGATTGAGGCTCGAAATCCACTAAACGATGCTAATTAAACGGCAGTCTTATTTAGCGTGCGACAACCATTCTGTATGATCACCTTTACGACCATGAACATAGTCAAAATATAAAGTTTGAATCTTTTCTGTGATAGGGCCGCGTGTACCTGAGCCAATTTGACGATCATCATATTCACGAATTGGGGTTACTTCAGCTGCTGACCCTGTAAAAAAGGCTTCATCTGCAACATACACTTCATCACGTGTCATACGTTTTTCAACCACTTTTAAACCTTGCTCATGTGCAATGGTTAAAATTGTTTCACGCGTAATTCCTTCTAATGCAGAGGTGGTTTCAGGGGTGTAAAGTACGCCATTGCGTACAACAAATAGATTTTCGCCGCTACCTTCTGCCACATAACCTTCGTGGTCTAATAAAAGAGCTTCATCATATCCTGCAGAAAGCGCTTCTTGTAAGGCTAGAATAGAATTGATGTAGTTACCGTTAGCTTTGGCTTTACACATTGTGCTATTAACGTGGTTACGGGTATAAGACGATGTGCGGATGCGAATACCTTTTTCCATGCTTTCAGCGCCTAAATAAGCACCCCATTCCCAAGCGGCGACCATAACGTGTACTTTTAAATTGTCCGCACGTAAGCCCATGCCTTCTGAGCCATAAAAACACATAGAACGAATATAAGCGCTGTCTAAGTTATTATTACTAATTGCATCGAGGTGAGCTTGGTTGATTTCCTCTTTAGAAAAAGGAATCTTCATATTTAAAATATGTGCTGAACGAAATAGGCGGTCAGTGTGCTCTTCTAATTTGAAAATAGCCGGGCCTTGGTCGGTATGGTAGGCTCTAAGGCCTTCAAAAACACCTGCACCGTAATGTAGGGTATGGGTTAAAACGTGTACTTTTGCATCACGCCATTCTACCCATTGGCCGTCCATCCAGATTTTTCCATCTCTATCGTCCATTGTCATCATGCTTGTTTGCCTTTTATGCTAATTGGTTACTTGTATATGGCGGACATTATACGGGGTTTCTATTAGTATCGCTCAGCGTATTCTTAGCCTGAGCGAAAAATAAATGGAGGTAAACTAATGATAGTTACGTAAAAAACTTAATTATCCTATAAAATAAGTATTTTTTAATATACATACTTTTATGCCCCTTTATGAGCTCATTTAAAATTACCTTAAACGAATTAGATACGCCTGTAAAAGTGCTTTTTACAGGGTACTTAACAACGGTCGCAGTTGGTTATCTTTTTGCCTTGATTCAAATCTTATTTACTCACGGAATGGCCGATGGTAAGTTTGGTTTATCTATTGATGATATTGTTTATAGTTATTATGGCAATCGCTCTGGGACAGTTTTAGAGAATAAATTAGAAGGCTCGATGAAAGGCAAGGCTAGTGAGCAAGAAACCTTTAAAATTATTCAGTGGGTACGTGATGGTGCCAGCCAAAATGAATTTGTTAATCAAGGGATTGATAAAATTATCGATGCAAAGTGTGTCATGTGCCATAACGAGGATGCCGCGACGATTCCTGATTTTGATGAATTTGAAAATATAAAAGAACTCACGATGGAAGATGAAGGGGCAACTTTTTCATCATTAACACGTGTTTCACATATTCATTTATTTGGTATCAGTTTTATTTTTATGTTCGTTGGGCTGATTTTTAGTTTTTCAACAACGGCATCAAGCTATTATAAAAGTCTTGCCATAGGGATGCCTTATGCTTTTCTTATTATTGATATTTTATCTTGGTGGTTAACCAAATTACACCCCATGTTTGCTTCATTAATTATGCTTGCTGGGGGCGGCATGGGAATCTCATTTGCATTTATGTGGGTGGTTTCTATTAAAGAAATGTGGTTTATGGAAAAAGAGTGGTTTTGTAAGGCAGAATCAGCTTGTAAGCAAAGAGCTAAAGTTGTCTTCAACCTTTTGATTAAAAGCCTCAAATTTATACGAGTGACAGTAGCTCCTAAAGGACTTGAGCTACTTAAATCCCTATTTGCTAAAGTGTACAATAAAATGAAGTAATAGCATGCTATTGATAGCAGTGGAACTATAACGTTAAAAATGGAAACCTAATGAAACATCTACATTTATTATTTGTGGTATTAACCATCAGTAGCTTTGTTATTCGCATATTCATGGCTGAATTTAAACCGGCAATATTACAGATAAAAGCCTTAAAAATACTACCGCATGTGATTGATACCGTTTTATTGTTGAGTGGGGTGGCTTTAGTTATTCAAGGGAATTGGTTATCTGGCGAATTTGGCTGGATTGTCAGTAAAGTCGTTTTATTAGTGGCTTATGTAGGCTTAGGTGTGGTTGCTATGCGTAGTTCTGGCGTTAAACGTTGGATTGCTTTTGTTGGCGCAATCGCGGCTTTTATAACCATAGGAATGATTGCAGTCACCAAGCATGGTCTAATTTAATTAGTATGCTCGATAGTCCTGTTTATATTTTTGCGGCTTTACCTTGTGAGGCAAAGCCGTTAATTGCCCACTTTAAGTTAAAAAAAGAAACCACCATTGCGCCTTTTGCCGTTTATACACGCGGCTCGATGATCTTAACGGTTTCGGGTGTTGGTAAATCGGCGATGGCAGCGGCAGTTGCTTATACACTGGCGCTATTTCCTGCAGATAGCTTAGCCGTCATGCTAAATATTGGTGTTGCAGGGCATAAAAACTACCCATTAGGTGATTTACTGGCCGCTGAAAAAATTACTGATCCAGAGACTAAAAAATCATACTATCCACAATTAGTTGCAGAAATGCCTTGCGCAACACAAAGCATCGTGACGGTTGCACAAGCTCAATTACATTATAAAACGGAAGCTTTATACGATATGGAAGCTTCTGCCTTTTATGAAACAGCCATTCGCTTTAGTTCCAGCGAATTGATTCAATGCCTTAAAGTGATCTCTGATAATGAAGCTAACTCAGTTGAAGGCATTACGCCTGCTAAAGTTAGCGTATGGGTGCAAAATCATTTGAATTGTATTGAAAGCTGCATTAGTGAGCTGCAAGGGTTAGCTAGTGAGCATAAAAATGTAGAGCTAAATGAATATGCAAAAATTATTCAACAGTGGCGTTTTAGTAGCAATGAGAAACTGCGACTTAAGCGTCTCTTAAGTCGCTGGCAAATTTTAAGTAAAGGACAGTCTTTAGACCTGGAGCAACGACAAGAGTTGAAAGGAAAGCAGTTTTTAGCTTACTTGCAAAAAACGATAGAAGAACAGCCGTTTGGTGGTTTTATTTGAGTCGTCTTTTTATAGGCTATGCCAGTAACTTCTCATTATCAACGGGTACTGGAACGCAGGTCTTTAGCCTGCCGTTGAATCAATGCAGGCTAAAGACCTGCGTTCCATTTATTCAGGAGTTCGATCCTGTGGATAATGAGAAGTT
>JAQRMR010000093.1 GCA_028599115.1 Methyloprofundus sp. | reverse complement strand
GAGTAAAGATTTTTCATGATAACACCTTAACTTAATCGCATTGGTATTAGCCGCCCGTTAGTTTCAAAATAGTTACTACGATTCCACCAATGCCTATTAACATGCCGAAGCTCCAGCGCATCTGGGTTCTAATTTCTTGCTGAATACTAATCATTGTTTGTGTTTGTATCTCAAGCTGTTTATCAATTTTTTCAAACCGCTTATCAACTTGTTCAAACCGCTTTTCAACTTGCTCAAATCGTCGGTTTGACTCTTCGGCCATTTGTGCAAGCTTTTTATCAACTTGCTCAAATCGTCGATTAGACTCTTCGGCCATTTGTTCAAATCGTTTATCAACTTGCTCAAACCGTCGATTTGACTCTTCAGCCATTTGCTTAAAGTTTTTATCAACTTGTTCAAACCGTCGACTTGACTCTTCAGCCATTTGTTCAAATCGTTTATCAACTTGCTCAAACCGCCTTTCGCTCTGCTCAAACCCCTTTAACATTAGCTCTCGCTGATGTTTTAGCTCTTCTTCTACTCGGTAAATTCTTTCCCGAATATCTAGTTCATATCTTACATTGGCATTACCTACTTCGGGCGTAGCGGCTATGCTATTTTTTATGAGCATTTGTATTTGCTCTATATCTTCTTGTGCTAGTGCCATGGTGATTCCTTGGTATAGTTCCGGGGGTATGCGGTGTATATCTTCAGTACTATTAAGTTAAGGTGAAAAAGTAAGTGCTTGATTTTGCTCTCCTCACCCCAGCCCTCTCTAGCAGGAGAGGACTTAGGAGTAAAGATTTTTCATGATAACACCTTAACTTAATCGCATTGGTATTAGCCGCCCGTTAGTTTCAAAATAGTTACTACGATTCCACCAATGCCTATTAACATGCCGAAGCTCCAGCGCATCTGGGTTCTAATTTCTTGCTGAATACTAATCATTGTTTGTGTTTGTATCTCAAGCTGTTTATCAATTTTTTCAAACCGCTTATCAACTTGCTCAAACCGCCGATTTGACTCTTCGGCCATTTGTTCAAATCGTTTATCAACTTGTTCAAATCGTCGGTTTGCCTCTTCGGCCATTTGCTTAAAGTTTTTATCAACTTGCTCAAACCGCCTTTCGCTCTGCTCAAACCCCTTTAACATTAGCTCTCGCTGATGTTTTAGCTCTTCTTCTACTCGGTAAATTCTTTCCCGAATATCTAGTTCATATCTTACGTTGGCATTACCTACTTCGGGCGTAGCGGCTATGCTATTTTTTATGAGCATTTGTATTTGCTCTATATCTTCTTGTGCTAGTGCCATGGTGATTACTCTCTAGTATCCTTCATCTTTTTAGTTTACCAAAAAAATTAATTAACAGGACTTTAGTTTCAGGTTTTATATTGCTTATTATATGACCATAAAACGGTTAATACCTAAGCCTCTAGTAGCTTAGTCAGTTCCTTTAATAGCTTGTTAAACGCAATAATATAAGCTTGTACTTTTTCTTCCAGTTGTTGAATTTCACTTTCATCATAAGTATGTGCAGATAAGTTACGCATTTCGATCATATCTAGCCAAATGGCTTCATCAGCTAACATAGCTTGAGAAAACGCTTCTTTAAAGCAAGCTCTTGGGCTTTTAGCCTCTTCAATACCGAGCATATTAAGAACTCGTTTAATGGCTTTCCATGACATTTCAAAAGTAAACTCAAAGCGTTTAACTAACAAATCTAAATACATATCTTCAAGTTCAACTTCAATTAAACGATTTTTGCTGTTTCCCGCATCAACTAAGCGAGTCAATGCTCTAGAGTAATTGTAAATAGCATCTTCTGCTCTTAAAGCTTTGCTTGCGCTAAAAAGAACCTTACCCGTGGTTTTAACTCTTGTGCTGAATCGCTCTTCTGTCTGTGCAATGTTGCATATATCAATTTTCACCAGCGTCTCTATTTTATCTACTTCCTCTTTAATTTCAGAAGCTATAGTAGAGCGCTCTATTGCATCTCCATGTGTATCTAAGTAAGCAATATCTATATCGCTGACTTGTGTGGCATCCCCATTTGCTTCAGATCCATACACCCAAATTCTGCTAGGCTTTGCCTTATTAAGAATAATCACTTTAACGGCATTAATAATCGCTTTTCTATTCATTTTGAAATTATCTTGTGGGGTGTATTTTATACGATTTATATCTTCTTTTATCTAGGCTTATTTCACCACAGAATGCTTCGCTAAGCTAACTGAAATCATGACAGCGATTAAAATAAAAACACTGGTACTGAATAGACAAGCAACTAATCCATAGCTTTGATAAAGCCAGCCAGATAAAAGAGTTCCAACTAAGCGACCCAGCGCATTTGCCATGTAATAAAAACCGACATCTAAGGAAACACCGTCTTCTTTTGCATAAGCAATAATAAGATAAGAATGTAGAGAAGAGTTAATTGCGAATAAAGCGCCAAAGATAAACAAGCCAGCGATAAGTACATTTTCTACCTGCCATTGCAAGGCTATAAGCCCTGTTATGCTACTAGATGCTATCAATAAAGCGAAAGCCCAAAACCAAACGGACTTTTCATCAGTCATTTGATTTTTCTTAAACCCCGTTATTTTAGGTGCGAAAGCTTGAACAGCCCCATAAGCAATCACCCAACTGGCTAAAAATGCACCGACACTATTGTGTTGCCATTGTAATTGTTCTTGCAGGAATACCGGCAAAGCAATAACAAACCAAATATCACGGGCGCCAAATAAGAAAAAACGGGCGGCTGACAGATAGTTAATCGCTGCGCTTTTAGAGAAAATATCTTTAAATTTGGGTTTGAATTTCGTTTTGCCTAATTCATCTGTTAATAACACGCAACTTAACAACAGCACCACCGCTAAAGCAATCGCCATACTGCTAATTGCACCACGAAAACCTAATTGGCTTAATAAAACGGCGCCCAGAAAAAAACCGATGCCTTTTAAAGTATTTTTAGATCCTGTTAATAAGGCAACCCATTGATATAATTTGCTCTTTGACTCTTTAGGAACAATAAGTTTTATGCTGCTTTTGGCACTCATCTTATTGAGGTCTTTAGCGATACCGGATACCGCTTGAGCAATCATGACATAGAAAACCGTTAAGTATTCAGGCTCAACCAACATCATAGCAAGGGCGAGTATTTGCAGTAACAACCCTAGATGCATCGCCCGATTTAAGCCAATAAACGTAGCTAACCAACCGCCTATTAAATTAGTAATAACGCCGCAAAATTCATACAATAAAAACAGGCTGGCAATTTCCAGTGGACTATAAGCTAGCTGATGAAAATACAGCACTACTAACATGCGCAGTGCGCCGTCCGTTAAGGTAAAGGCCCAATAGCTTGCGGTTATCACCGCATATTGCCGTACTGCTGAGTTCATCATTTTATAGGCTTTTTGCGATTTTTTTAGTCAATTCCATCATTCGGTGTACATAGCCGATTTCATTATCGTACCAAGCGAGTAATTTGACTTGCGTACCGTTAATCACCATGGTTGATAAAGCGTCTATCGTGCTTGAATGCGTATCATTGGTGTAATCAGAGGAAACCAGTGGTCTGTTTTCATAACCCAGAACACCTTTTAACTCAGTTTCAGCTGCCGTTTTTAATGCAGCATTCACTGCTTCTTTCGTAACCGCTTTTTCCACTTCAAAAACACAATCGGTTAAAGAAGCATTGGCTAAAGGGACACGCACGGCAATCCCGTTTAATTTACCACTGAGTTCAGGAAAAATTTCTGTAATGGCTGTGGCAGACCCCGTGGTAGTAGGAATTAAGGAAAGACCACTGGCACGCGCACGGCGTAAATCCTTATGGTATTCATCTAAAATACTTTGTGTATTGGTAATATCATGCATTGTGGTAATCGAACCATGTTTAATACCAAAACTTTCATGGATGACTTTTACCACAGGCGCTATGCAGTTAGTGGTACAAGATGCTGCGGTGACAATATCGTGCTTATCAGACTGATACAGCGCATCATTAACCCCCATCACAATATTAAGTGTGCCATCTTTGACCGGCGCAGATACAACAAGCTTTTTAACGCCTTGCTCTAAATAAGGCGCTAAGCTCTGTTTCGATTTAAACTTTCCTGTGCATTCGACAACAATATCCACACCAAGCTCTTTCCAAGGCGTATCAGCAATGGCTTTATTTTGTGAATAGCTGATCTTTTTATTATTAATGATTAAGCTTTGCTGGTCACTTTGTACATCATGCTGATAACGGCCATGTACGGAATCAAAGTTTAATAAATGTGCTGCTGTTGCTGCATCGCCTGCAATTTCATTAATATGCACGATTTCTAGCTCCGGCCAATCCCATGCAGCTCTTAATGCTAATCGTCCCATACGGCCAAAGCCGTTAATACCTATTTTTATGCTCATAATCTCTCTATTTGTATATGCGCCTAAGCGGATGTATAGGTAGGCAATATAACATAGCTCTATGCTAAAGAACTTTGTTTTTATTAACTTATTTGGTGACTTTATCGCAAGTGCGCAGTACGTACCCTACAAGGTTAAGGTGCAGGGTTATGCATTGCATCGCTATTTTATTCACAACATTTACTCTGTTTTAGCTTATCTAAATCCGCCGCTATCGTGACACATTCTTTAAGGCTATCTTGAATAAAGTCACTTAAAGGCAATAATTCTATTTGCGTGGTTTCTGTTAATTGATAATACATCCATACGCCGACACGCTTTGATTGAACAATATTATGGTTACGTAAATAAGCTAGATGCCGCGAAGTAACACTTTGCGATAACTCTAGCGTACTCATTAAGTCACAAACACATAGCTCGCCTTTTTCTAATAATAAGTACAAAATTCTTAAGCGAATAGGTTCTGATAAAGCTTTAAAAAGTCCTGCTAATGCATCTGTTTTCATGTTCTGCCTTAGTCCGCCTCTTCCTGAATCAAATTCATCATATCGCTAACAGACATTTTCCCGCTGACTTCACCGCCTTCTAATAAGCTACTCGCTAAATCACGTTTATGTGCGTGCAAATCAACAATTTTATCTTCTATGGTATCTTTTGCCACTAAACGATAAATAGTCACAGGGCGTTTTTGTCCCATGCGATGCGCTCTATCTGAAGCTTGGTCTTCAACGGCGGGGTTCCACCAAGGGTCCATGTGAATCACATAATCGGCGGCGGTTAAGTTTAAACCCGAACCACCTGCTTTTAAGCTGATTAAAAAGACATCGCCTTCACCAGCTTGAAATGAATTCACTGCTTTTTTACGCTTAGCAACAGAAGTACTGCCATCTAAATATTGATAATTAATACCTTTTTTATCGAGTAATTCTTTGATAATCGCTAAATGGCTAACAAACTGGCTAAACACTAGGGCTTTATGACGATTTGCAAGTAACTCTTCGATCAAACCTTCAAAAGCCTGTAGCTTGGCGCTGCTTAACGGGCTATCTTCAACCACTAGCTTGGGATGACAGCAAGCACGGCGCAATTTCATAATTTCCGCTAATACTTGCAGGTGCTGCGCACCGGCTTGCGCTTCTTCTTGTGCCTTGCGCATACTTTCCATGGCATTGCGTCGTAACGCTTCATAAAAAGTACGCTCTTCATCGCTTAATTCGACATGCAAGGTAATTTCTGTTCTTGACGGTAATTCTTTCAATACATCGGTTTTTAAACGCCTTAAAATAAAAGGTCGCAATAATTTTTTCAGACGTATTTGGGTTTCATGATCTTTATCATTTTCTATCGCTTGCGCATAACGCTCGTTAAACTTTTTCAACGAGCCTAATAACCCTGGGTTGATAAAATGAAATAAGTTCCAAAGTTCGCCTAAATGATTTTCAATCGGCGTTCCTGTGGTGACCATTTTAAAGTCAGCCTGCAATGCCATCGCAGCTTTTGAGCGTTTAGTCGCGCCATTTTTAAGTGCTTGCGCCTCATCGGCAATAATCGTGTGCCACGGTTTGTTGATTAATAATTCAGATTCTGTTTGCAATAAACCATAACTACATACAATGACATCAAAAGCATCGGCTTCATCAATAATTTTTTGTCGATTACCTGTACCAAAGTGCTTAATATTTAAAGTTGGCGCAAATTTTTGTGCTTCTTCCATCCAGTTCATGCACACGGACGTCGGCGCTAAAATCAGAGCTGGTCCTGTTAATGCGCGCTGTAACAATAAAGCTAGGGACTGAATGGTTTTACCCAACCCCATATCATCAGCTAAACAAGCGCCCGCACCCCAATGAGCTAATCGAGACATCCATTGAAAGCCTTCTAATTGATAATCTCTTAGCTCGCCCTGTAAAGTAGTGGGTAATAGCGGCTCTAAATCTGTCATTGCCGCTAATTTCTTAAGTTGATCTTGCCATTGCTGATCAAACTCAATCTCCATGCCATCCAAGGCTTCATTCAATGCTGGCACGGCTAAATTATGAAAGCGCACGCCGTTGCCTGCTTGCTCACCTAAACCAGTAATATCACTTAATCGTTGACGTAATTCATTGGTTAAACTGATAAATTGACCGTTCTCTAATTTAAGAAAACGCCCCGTGCTTGCGCTTAATAAATTGATTAAGCGCTGCATATCGTAAACTTCAGCATCGCTAACCTTTAATTCACCTTCTACGCTAAACCAATCTTTTTCTTTGCGTACAGAAAAGTGCACATCGGTTAAACCTAACTCGCGGGTTACTTTAATGCGCTGGCCTTTAGGCCATTCTAAAACGGCAAAATCACCTAATTCTTGCAATTGCATCAGTGCATTTAAGGCATTTTCTGGCTCGTTTAAATCCCATTTATAATCATTGCTTGGGTATAGCTCGGTACACTGTTCTTGCAGTTGCTTTAAATATTTATTTTCTAATTTAAAATCACGTTCTGTTTGTACTTGTTTATCGTCTATTTCTGCAAGTACAGTTAAGCCACCTGCGGCAGGTTTATAGATAGGTCCAATATTATTAAAAGGCTGTACAAAGGCATCAATTTGTATGCCTTCATCAGCGGGTAATAAATGTAAATGCAAGCGTGAGTCTGTCTCAACACTTTCAATATTCTGCGCTAATCCACCTAAATCAGATTGCACCGTTAATGTGGATGAAATCGTTGCTATGGAATCAATCACTTGCTGCTTAGCAGACTTGGGAACAACAATGCCTTTTTTACCTAAAATATCAGCAACTTGCTGATGCTTCTCGTTAATTTCGTACATCAATAATTCATTATCTGCCGTACGATCTAACATCAACACACCTTGATTGCTAATGTCTGGGTAAAGAGAAATCAGTAAATTCTCACCCTTTTTCTGTACTAATAACTGCGGTTCAGCCTTTTTAATGGTAATAGGCGTGATATATTGGTTGGCATCAGCCCAAAAAATATGTGGATGCCCTTCGGCTAGGAGTAATACTCCCCCTCCCGCGTGGTATGTTTCATTGTTATAACCGTAATAATAGTCAGGCTCACTAGTAATTTTACGGCACATTATTTTATCTTGTTCACTTAAAGAAGCCACTGTTTCAGGCTCTTTATACAGGCGTTTTAGTGCAACTGCGCGCCCTTTAGACCATTTGCCTGATTTACCTAGTTTTTGCTCACGGGGTTCTAAAGTAACGCCTTCGTAAGTATCTAATGAGAGCAGCCAAATTAACCGTGCTTCCGATTTTGTAGTACTTTTTTCTAAGTTATTTAACTGGCTTAATGCTTGTAATGCCTTTTCCCATCGCTCTACACGGGGCAAGAAATCAATTAAGTGTAAAAACTTCAAATCTTGGTAATTTTTTGCTTTTTTAGTAAACATCGTATCCTTAGGTTTTAATTTTGCTAATAAATTAAAACCTAATGCCGCATAAAATTGATTGCCATTTTGTTCCGCCTTTTGACAGGAAACAGCTAAAGTGCTTATTGAAATTAACTCAATTTGATCACTTAATCCTAACCAATACAGTTGCAATAAATAGAATAGGTGATCATAGCCTTCTGTCATCACACGGCCATAATGAAAGCTATCCAAGGCATTAATTGAGCCATTGTAGTAATCTATCCCTGCTTTCAAGCAAGCATTTAACCCAGAAAACTCATCAGCAGCATTTTTAGATAAAAACTTTATTTGTGTTTTTATTAAAGCTAAATTTTCACTCTTATTGGTTTTAAAAAGTGCTAAGTGATAAAAATAACCATGAACCCCAGGTATCGCAATATTTCGCTTCCGAGTCTCTTTCTTTATTGTGGCAATGCTCGCCTGATAAACTTCAATCGCTGCATTATTTTGACCATTCAGAAAAAGATAACTAGCTAAAATGTAAGAAGCCCTCAGTGTATCAGCACAGCTTTCTATATTTTTAGCAACAACATCCAAGTGACCTTGCATTAAATGATATTCTAAATAGCTCTCTAACACTTCCTGATAAGTTTCAAAAAAATCATCTTTTATTTTATCCATTTCAATTTCAAGCAACTGAATATGGCTCTCTATATTTTTAGAAAAAAGCGAATTTAGGTCGATATAACTTACCAAAATGAATAATTTCATCCCTGCAGACCGACTATTAAAAAACGCTTCATCAAAATCATTAAAAACCAAAGTGTCCATGACTTCTAACTGTCTTGCAGGCGCTATTATCGAAACTTCCTCAAACATCTCAGCATACTGCTTTATGTCACCCAGATAATAAGCAAGGCGATATTGCCGAATTAAATAAACTAAGTCTAAGTGACTTGGAATGTATTCGTTATAGCTTGCAAAATAAGCAGCAATTTCTTGTAACAACTCAGGATTATTTTTTGCTGCTATTCTTGTTAGTGGCTCTCGCAGCTCCAATACACACCGCCAGCCATCACGACTTAATTCTAGTAAACCTTGTGCATCTAAATCTAATCTTAAATTTTTATCTATCGCTTTAAACAAAGCTGTATCAACACAGCTTAAATTTTTCACAACCCCCTTAAACTTCTCTTGCCCTATTGGAGAATAAAAAACAGCTAAGATGGTTAAAATTTCCTGTTCTTGAGCAGGTAGTTTATAAAATGTATTGAGTAGTTTTTTAGACTGCGACATATAATAGGCTTTAATTTATTGAGCTGGAAAGTAGCAAGTAACTAGAATAACAAAAAAGGGGGCTAAAAATCCCCCTTTTTCTATCATTTAATCATGTTTACGACTAAACTTTGTTAGTTTAGCTTTTTTGAGTCATTTCTGCTTCAGTATCATTAATAATTTTTAAAGAACGCTCTACGGCTGAATTGGCATCATCTGCTTTTGCCTGTAACACATCCATGTGAGCTCTTTCAAATGCTATCTTTTCTTCTCTTTCTTGCTCTGGGCTAAACCGTAAAAAGAAAGTTAAAAATGATGCGATAGCAACCACAACGCCGATAACAAAAAATACGTCATTCCAATCCATTGAACCTTTAAATAAAAATCCAGCCGCAACAGCACCAGCATTACCACCGGCTCCAACAACACCAGAAACTGCACCTAATGCCTTTTTATTCATAAAAGGAACGACTGAGTAAGTTGCTCCTTCCGCCATTTGAGTACATAAAGAAAAGATAATCAGCGTTGGAATGGCTAAAAATAGCACACTCATTTGTGAAAATAGCATTAAGGCAAAACCTTCCGCTAATAACACAATAAATAGCCAGTAAGATCTCCCCTTCAACCCCCATAAAGAGGCACAGTTATCAGCAAAAATACCACCTAAAGTACGCGCAAAAATATTCATTAAACCAAAACAAGCTGCAATCAACCCTGCTGTCACCATATCGACATGAAAATAGTCAAAGAAATAAAGTGCCGCAACATTGTTAACGGTTAACTCAATTCCAAAACATGCGCCATACACAACAAATAAAATCCAAATACGGTAATCTTTCATTGCGTTAAAGTAATCACCGGTTACTTGTTTTTTCTCTGGCAACATGCCTTTTTCACGTAACTCCTTAAAGTTGCCATCAGGCGCATCTTGAGTAAGGAAAAAATAGGCAATCCCGGTAAAGAAAATGACTGTTCCTACAACAACCATTGATGCACGCCATGCTTCAGCATCGGTAAAACCAAAACCAATAACAAAAGCAGAAAACATAAGTGGCATAACCATTTGCGTTACACCGCCCCCTAAGTTACCCCAACCAGCACTGGTTGCATTGGCTTGGCCTACTACATTCGGTGCAAACATTACTGAAGTATGATATTGGGTGATAACAAATGAAGCGCCGATAATACCAATTAATAATCTAAACACTAAAAAGCTTTCAAAGCTATCCGCTAAACCAATACCTGCAACAGGTATTGCACCAAACAGTAATAAATATGTGTAGGCTAATCTTGGCCCTATTCGATCACACAACCAACCTATAAAAAATCGGGCAAAGACCGTTACTGCAACTGAAGCAATAATACTCCAACCCACTTGCTCTTTTGTTAAATGTAATTCTTCACGAATCACCACCATCATAGGTGCAATACCAAACCAGGCAAAAAAGGCAGAAAAGAAGGCAAACCATGTCATATGGAATGTTCTAATTTGTACCATGCTTACTTTGAAGAAATTTCCCCAAAGGCTGGTGGCTTTATTTTGTAGTTCCAATTTTAAATCTCCGTTAATCGTTTTTAATTAATATTGTTATTCTCAAATTGATAGTCGATTCACTACTTAATGCTCATCATGATGCTCGCCTTCACTTCCTTCGACACCATTATATAAAGTATGATTTTCCTTACCTGTCACATTCAAAATACCCCATGCACCACGGTCAATCCGTGTTAATGCATGATCAACCAACACATAGTTGCCTGGGTAATCTACTTGAAACTCAAGCATTGTTGCTCCCCCAGCAGGTACTAAGGTTGTTTGTACGTTTTTATGTGGGTTGCTTAAGGCCGCTTCTGGATAAACCTTATCAAAAATTTCGCCAATGACATGAAATGAAGAGATTTTAGATACGCCTGCATTCCCCACAAACAATCGCACTTTATCGCCTACTTTTGCTTGTAACTGCCCTGCCTCTACTAACGCGCCTGTTCGGCCATTAAAGACAATATATTCAGGGCGTTCATTAATCATTTTATAGCTATCAAATTTTTGAAAACCTTTTTTACCTAACCGACCCTTGGTATATAACTCACCTTGCATGATATAAAACTCATGATCTACTTTAGATAAACCTTGTTTAGGCTCCACTAAAATCAAACCATACATACCATTCGCAATATGTGTTGCCGCATTACCTGCGGCACAGTGATACACATATAAACCGGCTGTTTTTGCTTTAAAACTGAGTGTTTTACTTTCCCCTGGTTCTACTTTTGTAACCGCCATACCACCACCAGGACCTGTTACGGCGTGTAAATCAATACCATGCGCATGGCTGCTATTTTTTGCATTCTGTAAATTCAGCTCAACGGTATCGCCTTCGCGTACTCTAAGGAAAGGCCCTGGAACCGTTTCATTAAAAGTCCAATAATGATAAGAAATCCTATCCGCAATCTCTCCTATAACTTCCACTGCACGCAAATTTATCTCTACTTTTTTTACTGATTTACGCTTTAAAGGAGCAGGGACATCATTCGCAGAACGGCTAATATCATCAACTTTGCTGAATTTTGCAGGGTTAATTTTCATGCTATGCGCATAATGATCACCTGGCCCAAAATTTGTCATATTTTTTGATGAATGCTTGCTATGGTGCTGTTTTTTTTCACTCGCATAAGCAGGGCCAGTGATTAATGTTGTCACTAATACTGCTAAAACTATTTTTTTTATTTGCATGGTTTTCTCCATCAATATTTATATTTTTTTTGAGAAAAAGTTTTATTTAACCGACTGCTACATGCCTTAATTCAACCATCTTAGCCCCCACTTCTGCACGCTGCTTATCGGTTAATTCAGCTTTTACTAAAGGTGAGAAATCTTCATCTTCACGCGTTAAGTGTTCACGTTGTACTTTCTCAAAAGCAAACGCTAATATTTTTAACGCGGCAAAATCTGTTATCGCTTCTGGGGTTTTAAGTTGTGTGGCTAAAGCAATCCAAGCGGCTTCAATTTCCTCATGATCCAACATTAATCGCTCAATCATGCCATCAAACAAAGCTGACTTTCCGACTAATAAGGGAAATAGTGCTTGTTCTTCATCTTGGTGATGTAAATGGTTCGCATGCTCATAATGACAAAACACTGCCATACATTGATTAGCGTATTTCTCACTCATACCTTTGGCTTCTAATTCAAAAGCTAATTTTAGTAACTTTTCACCACGTATTAAAAAATCTTCGTGATAGGCTTTTAAAGCCATTAAGCCATCACTAAAATCAGTTGCGGGTTCGGTGTATTTGAATTCCATAATATTTATTTATTTGATTGTGTATCTGAAAATGTATAGTGATATAAGGTTTTAGGCTCTATATCAACCTGCCCAGCATTAAACTCTAAGCAACCCCATTCAGTATTGATATGCGCTGTTACAAGCTCATTAACTGAAACATATTTCCCAATGAGTTTTTGCAAGTCCACTTCTTTCTTTTTCTTATCATCAAAAAAAAGCGTAAAAACATAGTTCACATTATGTATAAATTTAACCAACTTCATTATGTTATTCCAAAGGTTCAACTTTATGAAAATTCTGGCTATTCCACATTTCAATTAACTCTTCTTGGTGAATTTCCGCCCACTCTCTTACTAGTTGCCGGCATGTTTTAGGTAACTTACCATCAATAATATTAAGGTTAGTTAGCTCCATTACAGCTTCATATTCTCCATACTTAATATGAATATGCTGCGGTGGGTGTTCACGGTCTATTAAATACATTCTAATAATAATCCCATAAAACCGACAAATCTCAGGCATCACTTAAACCCTCTTGTTAAAACCTAAGCACCCTTAAGTTATTTAAGAACAACTAAAAGTCATTATATGCTGTAAAACATAGCCTTTTACGCTACTTATGGATAAAAACAGCTCGTTCATTACAGTTTTTTACTTATTTGATTAGCTCAATCAAAAGTATTACCATAAGGTATTACTTTTTTAAAAAATAAAGGTCTATCTCAATGCGTGTAACCAGTAAAGGACAAGTCACTATTCCACGTGAAGTCCGAGAAAATATGGGCATCTTACCTGCCGAAACCGATATTGAATTTCTACAAGATGGCAATGGCCGTTGGTATTTAAGCAAATCTGCCTCAAGTACTAAAAAGCTTAGTCGCTTTAGAACAGCTTATCAATCGGGTGAAATCACTCTAAGCACCGATGAAATTATGGCTTTAACACGGAGCGAATAATGGCAACTATTTTAATCGATACCTGTGTTATTACTGATCTATCTACGCCTAATAGCGAATGGTTTGAATGGAGCGCTTCAACATTAGAAAAATTAGACCCTAATAATACCTTTATCATTAACCCTATTATTTATACCGAGTGCTCGGTTGGCTTTACAACTATTGAAGAGGTAGAAGCCTTATTTAACGCACTCGGTTTCAATACATTAGAAATCCCTAAAGAAGCACTATTCCTTGCTGGTAAAGCCTTTTTGCAATACAAAAAACGTAAAGGCTCTAAAAGCAATGTGCTTCCTGATTTTTTCATAGGCGCACATGCTGCGGTTATGGGGTATTCTTTAATATCACGTGATAAAGGTCGATTTAGTACTTATTTTCCTAGTGTTGAATTAATTACGCCTGATTCTGCAGGCGAACTACATTAATCAATCGCTATTCACTCTAACGACGCTTCACAAACTTAGTCCGCACAAGCTGATAAGGTCGCCAAACATAGCTAAATGGCGCACTCCAAACATGTACTAAACGAGTGAATGGGAATAAAAAGAAAACTGTCATGCCTAAAAATAAATGTAATTTATAAATAAAACCAACGCCTGTTAGCATTTCTGGATTTGCATTTAATAACAACATGCCTTGTACCCATTCTGCTAAAGCAATCATCACCGAAGCATCACCATTAAATGCATGATAGATAGACACTGGAATAGTTAATAAACCGATACCTAAAGTCACTAGTATCCAATTTAAAATAAAGATATCCATAAAGCGACTATTGCTGCGTACACGGGAGTTATACATACGGCGTTTCCATAAAATCACACCGCCCATCATGCATAAAGAACCAAAGGCAGCACCCGCTGAAATCGCAACCACTTGGTGCATCATGTCAGAAACACCCCAGCCTAAAAACCAACTATGTGGTGTCACTAATCCTGCAAAATGCCCCATAAATAAAGCTAAAACACCGATATGGAAAAGTATGCTGCCTTTTTGTAACTGCTCTTTTTCAAAAAGCTGGCTAGAGTCCGCCTTCCAAGTATATTGTTCTCTATCAAACCGAATTACACTCCCCACCAAAAAAGTAGTCAATGCAATATACGGGTAAATTCCAAAAATTAAGTTTGTTAAGTTCATAATTTCACCTTTATGCTGCTATTTCAGCTAACTGCCCCTGATGCTCCACTACTCTTAATAGTGGCGCATAAGGACTAGTATTTTTCTCAAGATTACTGGCGATAATATCCATCGCTTGCGTGGTCTGGTTTAAAAATGCACGCGCGCTCTGGGTATCGTCCATCGTAGAAACATATTCTAAAATTAACGGTAAATAATCAGGCAATTCACCATCACCAATCTCAAAGCCTGTCGATTTATACAACTCAGCTAATTCAATCAGTGCTGGCCCTCTATCTCTATCTTGCTCATCAAATAAATGATAAGTAAGGTAAAGCGAGTTTTCTGCCGTCATATCAAAATCATCAACATATTTTGCTTGAAATTCCGTCAATGATAATTGTGATGCCCAACCGATAAAGTCATTTAATTTAGATTTATCTTGTGCGTTTAAATCAGGCATATCAGCGATTATTGTTTCTAGTTCGCTCCAATTATCCAGTAAATCTTGTCGCGGATACTCTAATAAGACGGATAAGATTTTATAGATTTGGGTCATGCTTTCTCACCATCTGAGCGTTTTGCCGCAGGGTGATAACGCACAAATTCTAAATTATCGCCTGTTGATTTACGTTTATCAGGAAATAAAGACGCTTCAGGGCTAATACTGCAACCATCATTACCAAAAGAAAAGCCATTTTGACCTTGAAAACTATGAAAATCTTCTTGGTGCAATTCTTCATGGCTAGTCGGTATCACAAAGCGATCTTCGTAATTTGCAATCGCCATATAACGATACATATCACGTACTTGATCTTCATTGAGGCCCACTTCTTCCAGCACAGCTAAATTAGTTTCACCATCCACGTTCAATGAACGGTAAAAGCTCCGCATAGCAATCATACGTTTCAATGCTAATACAATAGGCTCTTCTTTACCCGCTGTTAGCATATTAGCTAAATACTGAATAGGTAAACGTAAGCTCTCAATTTTAGGAATCATGCCATCTTGCGATAACTCAATATTGCCTTGGTCGATTTGCGATTGCACTGGCGATAGAGGCGGCACATACCAAACCATTGGCATAGTACGAAACTCTGGATGCAATGGAAATGCCACTTTCCAATCAACAATTAATTTATAAATTGGTGATTGACGTGCTGCTTCCATCCAAGACTCAGGAATACCATCTTCTTTTGCTTGTTTAATCACATCTGGATCATTGGGGTCTAAAAATAAATCCAATTGTGCTTGATATAAATCTTGGTCATCAGGTATTGATGCTAATTCTTCAATACGATCCGCATCATATAGCATGACGCCGTTATAACGAATACGCCCGACACAAGATTCAGAACAAACCGTTGGTAAACCTGATTCAACACGCGGATAACAACCAGTACATTTTTCTGCTTTACCGGATTCCCAGTTATAAAACATTTTTTTGTACGGACAAGCACTGATACACATGCGCCAGCTACGACATTTATCTTGGTCAACCAAAACAATACCGTCTTCCGCACGTTTGTAGATTGAACCTGACGGACAAGCTGCCACACAAGCAGGGTTCACACAATGATTACACATACGAGGTAAATACATGTGGAAAGTTTGCTCAAATTCAGCATAAACCTGCTTTTCCATATCAGCGAAATTCGCATCTTGGCCACGCATTTTAAATTTACCGCCTAAATCATCTTCCCAGTTAGGTCCCCACTCAATTTTTTCCATACGCTGACCATCAATCAACGAACGTGGTCGTGCTGTTGGTGTCGCTTCTAATAAAGGGCTGTTTTGCAATACCGCATAATCATAGGTAAATGGTTCGTAATAATCATCAATCGTCGGCATATTCGGATTCATGAAAATATTACGTAATATGTTACGGCGATTGCCTGACTTTAATTGCAGCTTGCCATTAACTAACTCCCAGCCACCATTCCATTGCTCTTGGTCTTCCCAGTTTTTAGGGTAACCAACACCAGGTTTTGATTCCACATTATTAAACCATGCGTACTCAACCCCTTTACGGTTGGTCCAAACGTTTTTACAAGTAACGGAACAAGTATGACAACCAATACATTTATCTAAATTAAAGACTAGTGAAAAATTCGCTCTGACTTTCATATTATTTCTCCGACTCGTCTGTGCAAGTATAAGCCGCTTGAGGAACACCTTCTGGATTCAATGCTTTTTCTTGAGTTTCTGTTAAAGGTTCTTCTAGCCATTTAATATCTTGATCTTCTACTTTATGTAGAATGACATATTCATCACGTTGCGAACCAATGGTGCCGTAATAGTTAAAACCATAACTTAATTGTGCGTAGCCACCAATCATATGTGTTGGTTTAACCGTAATACGTGTCACACTATTGAGAATACCGCCACGTTTTCCAGTGGTATTAGACCCTGGTACGTTAACGTTTTTCTCTTGTGCGTGATACATCATTGCCATACCATCAGGAATACGTTGACTCACTACAGCACGCGCCATGGTTGCACCATTAATGTTCAGTGCTTCAACCCAATCATTATCATCAATGCCTGCTTTTTCAGCATCAGTTTCAGAAATCCAAACATGCGGCCCACCACGCGATAAAGTCAACATACGTTGGTTATCTTGATAGGTACTGTGAATTCCCCATTTACTATGCGGTGTAATCCAGTTGAGTTTCAAATGTGGTTTGTCACCAATTTTTTCCATCATTTCAGCGGTAGACAACATATCGACAGCAGGTTTGTAAGTACAAAAACCTTCACCGAAATCACGCATCCATTGATGATCTTGATAGAACTGCGCACGTCCTGTTAAGGTGCGGAAAGGAATATGCTCATGAATATTGGTGTAACACGCGTTATAACTGACTTTTTCTGATTCAATACCACTCCAAGTCGGCGCAGTAATAATCTTACGTGGTTGCGCCTTAATATCACGGAAAGTAATTTTGTCATCTTCACGTGGTATGGCTAAATGCGTATGATCAACCCCCGTTTTACCGCTTAAAGCTTTCCATGATTTAACGGCGACTTCACCATTGGTTTCAGGTGCTAAAGCTAAAATCGTTTCACAAACACTAATATCATCTTCCAAAGACGGCATGCCTTTAGAAACACCCTCTTCTTTAATGGTGTAGTTAATATCCTTTAAGTGCTCGTATTCTTTCTCAGTATTCCAATCGATACCTTTAATATTATTTCCTTGCTTAGACAATAAAGGTCCTAAAGCAGTAAATTTCTTGTAAGTATCAGCAAAATCACGTTTAACCACTTTTAACAGTGGCATGGTTTTACCTGGAATAGGTTCGCACTCACCACGTTTCCAATCTTTAACATCCATCGCTTGTGCAAGTTCTGCTGGCGTATCATGCAAAATTGGTAAGGCGACTACATCTTTTTGCGTGCCTAAATGTTTTTCCGCTAACACTGAAAAACTTTTTGCAATGGTTTTGAAAATTTGCCAGTCTGAACGCGCTTCCCAACCTGGATCAACGGCTTGAGTTAATGGGTGGATAAACGGGTGCATGTCAGTGGTATTGAGGTCGTTCTTTTCATACCAAGTTGCTGTTGGTAAAACGATATCTGAAAACGCGCCCGTTGAATTAAGGCGGAAATTGATATCCACCATTAAATCTAATTTCGCAATCGGTGCATCTTTATGCCATTTAATTTCTTGGCCTTCTGCTTCAGGTAATACATCTTGCATCACCCCGTTTTGCGCACCTAATAAATGCTTAAGAAAATATTCATGTCCTTTCGCACTACAACCAATTAAATTAGCACGCCAAACAAATAAATTTCGCGGGTGATTTTCTGGTGCATCAATATCTTCAGCAGCAAATTTAATATCCCCGGATTTTAATTGCTTAACAATATAATCTGCAACGCCAGCATCATCCTTCGCCCCTGCCGTTTCTGCCTCTTTAACAATTTCCATAGGATTTTTATTAAAGTGTGGCGCTGATGGCAACCAACCTAAACGCTGGGATACCACATTGTAATCGGATAAGTTATGCCCTTTGTAATTAGCCTGCGCACTGCTAGCTAACATAGCATCTGCTTCTAATTTCTCATAACGCCATTGATCGGTATGGAAATAGAAGAAAGTTGTACCGTTCATATGACGCGGTGGTTTTTGCCAATCTAAAGCAAAAGCAACGGGCCCCCAACCTGCTTGAGGACGTAGTTTTTCTTGGCCAACATAATGCGCCCAACCGCCACCACTTTGCCCAACACAACCACACATGTGTAATAGGTTCATAATAGCGCGATAATTCATATCATTGTGATACCAATGATTTAAACCCGCCCCCAAAATAACCATCGATTTACCCATGGTTTTTGCTGCATTATCAGCAAATTCACGCCCCGAACGAATTAAATCAGCTTGTTTTACGCCTGTGATTTTTTCTGCCCACGCTGGCGTATTAGGAATACTCGCATCATCGTAGCCTGTTGCAGCCTCGCCCCCTAAACCGCGATCAATACCGTATTGTGCAAGCTGTAAATCAAACACTGTGGCAACTTTTACTTTTTTACCATTAAGTTCAATCGTTTTAGTGGGTACATTACGGTGCATACCTAAATCTTTACCTGATTCAAAATCAGGAAATAAGACATCAACCACTTCTTCTTTATCAAAGATTAAGCTTAGACGTGGTTTAGCTTTTCTTCTGCCCTTTTTAGGCACAAGATTCCATTTACCTTCTTCACCCCAACGGAAACCAATGGAGCCATTAGGCGCATAAATATCGCCCGTTTTTTCATCACAAACAACAGTTTTCCAGTCCGGATTATTTTGCTCACCTAAACTGTTATCAAAATCTGCTGCTCGAACAAAACGCCCACCGACATAACTACCTTCATGCTCATCTAAAATAACCAGCATCGGTAAATCAGTATAAGTACGTGCGTATTCCTCAAAGTATGGGTCTTGATTATCAACATGGAATTCTTTTAAAGCCACATGCCCCATCGCTAAGAACACCGCTGCATCGGTACCTTGTTTTGCAGGCATCCAAAGATCAGCAAATTTAACGTACTCTGCATAATCAGGTGAAATCGCAACAACTTTTGCCCCTTTATAACGTACTTCTGAATAGAAATGCGCATCAGGCGAACGTGTCATAGGTAAGTTAGCACCCGCAACCACTAAATAAGTTGAGTTATACCAATCCGCTGATTCAGGTACATCTGTTTGCTCACCCCATGTTTGTGGCGAAGCAGGCGGTAAATCACAATACCAATCATAAAATGATAAACAGGCACCACCAATTAATGATAAGTAACGGCTACCTGCCGCGTAACTAATCATCGACATTGCTGGAATAGGAGAAAAACCAGCGATACGATCTGGCCCGTGTGTTTTAGCCGTATAGACATTTGATGCTGCAATAATTTCTGCAACTTCTGCCCAATCAACACGAACAAACCCACCTAACCCACGAACAGCCGTATATTTTTCACGTTTTTTAGGGTCTTCTTGAATAGCCCCCCATGCTTCTACAGGGTCTTTTCCCGCCGCGATCTCATCACGGTACAGTGAAACTAATCGCTCACGAATTAAAGGGTGTTTTACACGTAAAGGGCTATATAAGTACCAAGAAAAACTTGCACCACGCGGGCAGCCACGAGGCTCATGGTTTGGCATATCCGGACGGGTACGCGGGTAATCCGTTGCTTGCATTTCAAAAGCAACTAATCCATTTTTAACATGGATATTCCACGAGCAACTTCCGGTACAGTTTACACCGTGCGTTGAACGTACGACTTTATCAAAGCGCCAACGATTGCGGTAGCCATCTTCCCATTGGCGGTCTTCATTAGTGACAACTCCATGTCCATTGGAAAATGTACTTTGTACTTTCTTGAAAAATTTAAGACGGTCTAAAAAATGACTCATCGTGCTTTTCTCCTATTAGTTAAATTACTTCCTATCTAGAAAGGCAGGCTAAAGCCAGCGTTCCAGTTATTTATATATCCCATAAAATCTTAAACTTTGGTCAATCAATCCTGCTTTAATTGCATTATTTTTTATGTACTGGTAAGTCAAATTAAAATGTCGCTCATTTCTAATCGCTTTATCAAAATATGATTTACACCAAAAATGTCCTTTCTGTAATAAAATTTTATTAATTTTAAATGCCGTAACACCTTTTATCTTTTGCATAATCACACTCAGTTTTTCTCTTTGTTCAAAAAGCACATGCACATGATTAGGCATAACGCTAACAGCTATCAAGTCATAAAAATCAGGCTCTAAGCTTTTGATATGCTGCATCACAATATGTAATACTTCATCCTTTAGATAACAACCTCTATCCAAAGAGTCGCTGTACTCGTCAATCTGCATTTCTTTTGCCGATACAGATAAGTTAGTATTTTTAGATAACTTCATCAAAAACGGATCAATACTATCTTGCGTCCTAAAAGTCACAAATTGATACGCACCTTCTTCACTATAATGATGTAATAAATTACCCATAACTAAACACTATCATTTGTCATGCTTGAAGGCTAAAGCCTTCGTTCCTATACCAAAAATACTTTAATGGAACGCTGGCTTTAGCCTGCACCTTCAAAAACTAAGGATTATAAATCTCACCGTCTTTACGTAAGTAAAACCACCAGTTAATCATAATGCAAACAATATAAAAGGCAGCAAAACCATATAGCGCGACTTCTGGTGTCGTTGCTTTAATTTGTTCGCCAAATACTTTAGGAATATAAAATGCACCATAAGCAGCGACAGCTGATGTCCAGCCTAATACTGGCCCGACTTGTTCTTTAGGGAAAATCATTGCGATCGAACGAAATGTTGAGCCGTTACCAATCCCTGTTGCAGAAAATAAAAGCAAAAATAAAATTAAAAAAGGAACAAAAAATTCTTCAGGCGTCGCCGAGTTGTAAGCTGCTTTCATATAATAAGCAACACCACCTGCACTGAATACCATAACGAATGAACAAACATGAGTGACCCAAGCGCCACCAAATTTATCAGCAATCATGCCACCAAGAGGGCGAATTAATGCACCAATAAAAGCCCCCATCCAAGCATACATTAATGCACTGGGCCCATTAGGGTTTGGCATATCATGATTCATAACACCGTCAACAAGCACATGTTGGTAGCCAAAAATCACCTTAATTGCTAAAGGAAAACAGGCAGCAAAACCAATAAATGATCCAAAAGTCATGGTGTAAATAATACTCATCACCCAGGTATGTTTATTATCAAAAATTTTATATTGGCGATCTAAGCTTTGGCCTATTTGCCCAGGAATAATTTTTAATAAAGAAACCGTTAATGCGATAACAATAAATAAGGCGATTTCTTTCGGTACATTAAAGCCAGAGCCACTAACATTCTCTGGTAACATTAACCATAAACCGAAAATAGCAGAAATGAAGCTGATTGCTAACATGCCAGTTATCATGGACATGCTAGTAATAGGGTTACCAATATTCGGCGAAACTTCAGGAGTACGAATATTATTCATACCGAACCAACTAGCAAACGCTAAAGGTATCAGTAATATCATCCAAATAAAACCTGCGTTTTGAATATAAGTTTCCGCACCTGCTGGAATCTTACCCACTAAAGAACCTGATGCTGCAACCAGCACCATAGGGTCTCCGCCTGCCGCACCAAACATTCCTACCGTCATAGACAGTGGAATTAATATTTGCATGGTAGTCACACCAAAGTTTCCTAAACCAGCATTTAAACCTAACGCTAATCCTTGTACTTTTTTAGGAAAGAAAAAACTGATATTCGACATTGAAGAAGCAAAATTACCACCACCAAAACCGGATAATAAAGCTAACACTTGAAACACCCAAAAAGGTGTATTTTGATCTTGTAACGCCAACCCTGTTCCAAAAGCAGGTATCATCAATAACGCAGTGGTAAAAAAGATAGTATTACGCCCGCCACAGAGACGAATAAAAAAGCTACTTGGGATTCTAAGCGTTGCGCCCGTCAATCCAGCAATTGCCATTAAGGTGAATAATTGCGATTTTTCAAAAGGAAAACCCAAATTTAACATTTGTACGGTAATAATTCCCCAGTACAACCAAACAGCAAAACCACCTAACAAACTCGGTATAGAAATCCATAAATTACGGTTTGCAATTTTTTTGCCTTCAGACTCCCAAAACTCAGAGTCCTCAACATCCCACTTCTTGATATCAGCCATCAATGTATCTCCACTTTTCTATTATTAATGGGGTAATAATACTCCGTTAATAAATGAAAACCACATTAAAATGACTAGTTTTTTAAATTCTTTTAAATACTTGAAAATAAAGCAATAACCAAGTATTTCACTTGGTTTTTATTAGCAGCCTATACACATTTTATGGTAGAAAATAATTCACTAATGTTCAAATAAATTCAATAACTTAAAAACTCAGGTTTTTTAAAAAATAACCTTTATTTTTTACGTATATAAAATACCTGTTTTCCCTCTTCATCTTTAAGGTAATCAAGTATTTCATTTTTTGTCTGCTCAGCATAGACACCAAAGTCCAAATGTGCGGCAGGATCAGTGGCAATAACACGAACAACTTCCCCTGATTGCATTTCTTTTAGCGCTTTTTTTAAACGTAATAAGGGTAAGGGGCAATGCAAGCCCGAAGCATCAACATCTACATTAAACTCAATCATTCTAATTTTTTATCTATCATGCATTAAAAGTGCGCATATAATAGCACTACAACCAAAATTCATAATAATTAACTCATTTTTCATGGACTATTTCCCTCTTTTTATCGATTTAAAAAACAAAAACTGCTTAGTCATCGGTGCCGGTGAAGTTGCCACAAGAAAAGTCGAGTTATTAGCAAAAGCAAAAGCGAGTATCACCATTGTCGCACCAGAATTTTGCGCTAATATTCAAACTCTCGCCCACAACAATAAAGACATCACTCTATTACAAAAAGAATTTAGCTCTGATGATATTAATCAGCAGCGCCTCATCATTTCTGCCACTAATATCCTTGCTGTTAATCAACATGCTGCCGAAGTTGCCAACGCACATAACATCCCTATTAATGTTGTCGATAGCCCTGAGCTTTGCAGCTTTATAGTCCCTGCTATTATTGACCGCTCACCTATTGTCGCAGCCGTTTCCTCTGGAGGAGCCTCCCCCGTTTTAGCTCGTTTATTACGCTCTCGCCTAGAAAGCTTAATTCCGCCGGCATTTGGAAAAATGGCTGAATTAGCCAATAAATATAGATCCTTAGTTAAAGAAAAAATAAATCCTCCCGCACAACGCCGTATCTTTTGGGAGAATGCCCTACAAGGCTCAATAGCTGAACTTTTTTATTCCGGTAAAGAAAAGGAAGCCGAGATTGAGCTACAAAAAGCCATCAACAGTACCAAAAACCCAAGTAATACAGGTGAAGTTTATTTGGTCGGTGCCGGCCCAGGTGACCCTGATTTACTGACCTTTCGCGCATTACGTTTAATGCAACAAGCTGATGTCGTGGTTTACGACCGGCTGGTTTCTAAAGAAATTTTAGAACTCGTTCGCCGCGATGCTGAATTAGTTTATGTCGGTAAGCAAAGAGATAATCACAGTCTTCCCCAAGAATCCATTAACGCCCTATTGGCTCGATTAGCCAAAGAAGGCAAGCGCGTTGTACGCTTAAAAGGTGGCGATCCGTTTATTTTTGGCCGAGGCGCTGAAGAAATCGAACTGCTGGCACAGGAAAATATCAATTTTCAAGTTGTACCAGGTATTACCGCCGCATCTGGTTGTGCAACATACGCGGGCATCCCTCTAACACACAGAGATCATGCGCAATCTTGCACTTTTGTTACCGGCCATTTAAAAGACAACACCGTTAACCTTAACTGGAAGCAACTCGCCGCCCCCAACCAAACCATTGTTATTTACATGGGCTTAGTTGGCCTAAACACTATTTGCCAGTCACTTATTCAGCATGGCGCATCTGCTGACTTGCCTATTGCTTTAATTCAGCAAGGTACCACCCATACACAACGCGTTATTACCGCAACATTGAGTACCATCAGTAAAAAAATTGAGCATGAAAACATACAACCTCCCACTCTTTTTATCATTGGCACCGTGGTTTCTCTACATAATGATTTAAAGTGGTTTACCCCCAATAATAACTTATGAATAAATTTTGCATTATTCTCATTAGCACGCTCTTACTTAGCGCTTGTGAAAACACACCTAAAGCCACTCGCACCCACCTACTGTCTCCCCAAGGTTTTATTTCTGCGACATTATCTGAAAAGTTCGCCTTATTAGGTAACGTAAATGGCTATGCTGAATTTTGGCAACTAAGGCCACGACAACTCATTCACACATGGCAGCATACCGATGAACAAAATGGTGTTCTATACTCTGCCATTTCAGGCAACGAAGAATACGCAATCACAGCTGAAAGAGAATCAATTGCATGGTGGCGTACTTCTGACGGTGTACTATTAAATGTTTGGTATTTACCCAACATTCATTCCGTTTCTTTATCCCATGACGGGAAATTTGCTTTAATTGGCCTTAAAGATAAAGCGATTTACTACTCGTTAATGCACGGAAAAACCAAATATGCTTTCCCACACAAGCAAATTGTTACTCAAGTTGATATCAAACACGACAACCAACTTGCCATAACTGGCTCGGCTGATTACAGTGCTAAGCTTTGGGATTTAAACGATGGGCAACTATTACAGACATGGCAGCATAATAGCAAATTAGCCAAAGTAGGTACCTCTCCCGACGGCAGGTATGCTTTAACTAACGAAGGTTTAGGTACCGTTCGCTTGTGGCGTACCAAGTCAGGCCGTTTATATAGACAACTCGGCAGTAAACTATCAACTCTCACCTCACATGCATTCTCAAAAAGTAGCCATCACGTCGCTATTGGCCATGTTTCTAGTCGTATTGAGTTATGGGATATTAAAAAAGGAAAACGCGTAGGATTTTGGCGTCCTCAAAAAGAAGATAAGTGGCAGCCTTCTGCAGCAACGCCTATCGCACTCAGTTTTACCCGAAATAATAAGGGATTATTTAGCATTGCATCAAATGGTTATCTTCAACTATGGAAAAATACTGCAAAATAAAATAAAATAGCCCAGAGATTTAAACTAATCTTTTTTAGATTACATTTATAAGCCCTAAACTAAACGTAGATTTAGGGGGATATTCCATCATTACTATAGAGGTCACAATGAAAAAATTACTATTAGCTGTTTCTACAGTTGCTTTACTAGGTTTAAGCGCACAAGCATACTCTAACCAAGATATCAAAGTCGGTAGAAAAATTTACGATCGCGCTTTCGGCCGTGGTTGTGGTACATGTCATGACATTTCATCTAACCCACAATTAATCTCGCTAATCAAATCTGGTCAGCTAACAAAAGCTAGCTTTGTAAAAACAGTAAAAGAAGGTAAAAATGGTATGCCTTCAATTACACAAGGCCCAACTAGCATTATGAACATTGGACCAGTTAAAAAAGCAGGTTACACTGAAGATCAAGCAATTGATGCTCTATGGAACTTCCTAAACCAATAAGTTTATAAATAATTGGTATAAAAAAAGCCGCATTCAACTCTGAGTTGAATGCGGCTTTTTTGTGTCTAATATTTAGCTTTTAAAAGCGGCCAAAGGTTTTATTCCTGATACCCGACTCAATAACTAAGAAATCTTTTGCTGATCTGCGCCACTATAAGTTAAAACATATCGCTTACGAACCCATACCCCTGCAAAAGCAGCAAACATCAAACTACAAGATGTAATTAAAAAGGTCACTAGGCTTTTAAGACGCCCTACTTCTTCCACTAAATCCACTTGATTTACATTCACAGCTGATGGCTTTGTTGCAATCAAACGCCCCGCGCCTGTTTTAGAATAAGTTTTTAATACCTGCAAGTCATCTTGTAAAGAATGAATAGTCTCCATCCCCGTTAAGCCAATCGACCCTTTACGAAGGCTCTCTTCTAGAATTTTAAGCTTACTTTCTATCGACCCACTCACCAAACCGACTAACTGTGATTTCAGAGCATCCACTTCAGCGGATAAAACAGGGTTCATTGGTTGCTCATAAAGTTCAGCTGCTTTTTGCGCACGCACAAAAGAAATCGACTCTTGTTGAGGAATTAAAAAAGCCCCCATAAAAACAATAACCGCCATCAATCCTGCAATAACACCCAAAACCCAGCGATTTAATTGCAAAACGCTGACAGTTGTTAACTCACCCACATTACGCATAGCTTTATTATTATTTTCATTTTTTTTGCGCAAATTGCTCATTAAGCCTTTACCCCTAAAAAAAACATATCCATAGCATTATACAAGTTTGATAAAAAAAATCCTGCCCACTTCACTTTCAAATCTAGTAAGCAAACAAAACAGAGGTCATTCATTCAGGGTAGCTTGTATAGCTACCCCTTTGAAAAAACCTACTTTAAGCGGTTAGCCGCAATTCGCATTCTTAATGCATTTAGCTTAATAAAACCTTCTGCATCTTGCTGATTATAGGCACCATCATCATCTTCAAATGTGGCAATCGCCTCATCAAACAAGCTATCCGTTGCTGATTCACGCCCTACCACATCAACATTGCCTTTATAAAGCTTAAGACGCACTTTACCATTAACCCTTAACTGTGATTCATCAATCATAGTTTGCAACATTAAACGCTCAGGACTCCACCAGTAACCGTTATAAACCAAGGTTGCATAACGCGGCATTAATTCATCTTTTAAATGCGCCACTTCACGGTCTAGCGTTAAAGATTCAATCGCACGATGCGCACGCATCATAATTGTACCGCCTGGTGTTTCATAACAACCACGCGACTTCATACCGACATAACGATTCTCAACAATATCTAAACGACCAATACCATTCGCACCGCCGATTTTATTTAACTTAGCCAAAACCTCAGCTGGTGAGTGTGCAACACCATCAATTTCAGTAATATCCCCTTTAACATAGGTCAATTCCATATAAGTCGCCTGATCAGGAGCATTTTCAGCCGACACACTCCAAAGCCACATATCTTCTTCAGGCTCTGACCATGGGTTTTCTAAAATCCCGCCTTCATAAGAGATATGCAATAAATTCGCATCCATAGAATAAGGTGAAGCCTTACCTTTTTTCTTCTCAACAGCAATACCGTGACTCTCTGCATAGGCCAATAATTTTTGACGAGAATTCAAATCCCACTCACGCCACGGTGCAATAATTTTAATATCAGGTTGTAGTGCATAGGCACCCAATTCAAAACGAACCTGATCATTTCCTTTCCCGGTTGCGCCATGCGAAATAGCATCCGCACCAGTTTCTTGCGCAATTTCAATCAAACGCTTAGAAATTAATGGACGCGCAATAGAGGTTCCTAATAAATACTCGCCCTCATAAATAGCATTCGCACGAAACATAGGAAAAACATAATCACGCACAAACTCTTCGCGTAAATCATCAATATAAATTTCATTAATACCTAAAGCTTTGGCCTTAGCTCGTGCTGGCTCAACTTCCTCACCCTGCCCTAAATCAGCAGTAAAAGTAACCACATCACATGAGTACTCATCCTGTAGCCACTTTAAAATAACCGAAGTATCTAAACCGCCTGAATAAGCTAAAACAACTTTTTTGGTATCTGACATTACGCCCAACTATTAAGAATTCTAAATCCTAAAATTATACTATAAATACATAAGGAATCATTGAGATTATAAGATAAATACACAACAAAACTTATTCACATCAATCAAACTGCACTAAAGACTAGAAAATATATTCGATAAAAAAACAAATATCCTTTTAATTCATTAATTTATCGATAACTCATAATTTTAATGATAACAGCAGTTGACACAAAAACGTATCATTGAAATAATGACGTTTCTTTAGCAAGCCCAGGTAGCTCAGTCGGTAGAGCAGAGGACTGAAAATCCTCGTGTCGACGGTTCGATTCCGCCCCTGGGCACCATGCTA
>JAQRMR010000092.1:1548-7089 GCA_028599115.1 Methyloprofundus sp. | reverse complement strand
CAAAGGCCAGCAGTGAACGGTTTAGAGCGGTAGTATTAACCTCATTAACCACTATCGTAGGTTTAACACCGTTATTATTTGAGCAAAGTCCTCAAGCACAAATATTAATCCCACTAGCAACCAGCATCGTGTTTGGCATACTCAGCTCTACTTTGTTGGTCTTATTTGTTGTGCCTTGTTTATATACTATCTTAGAGGATTTGGGCGTAGTAAAAATTCAAAGCACGCGAATTCAAGTAATTAATGCAACACCCTCTGAGTTAGAAAACAATAAGCAGCCTGAAAGAATATGATTCATATATCATGTAGCCCATATTACGCAAGTCTCATACAGGCTTAATTGCATTGACAGTAACTGCTCATTATCCTCAGCGGGGATCCATTGCTGGGAGTAGATTCCCGCTAAAATGGCAGGGCTTACAGAGAGCTGTGCATACTCTTTATGCTAAATAAGCCCACCACACAATAGAAACTTCCTTAAAGTGCTTTTACTTTTAGTAAAACCTCTTGCGCATGCCCCTCATGAGACACACCGTAAAGCGCATCAACAAGGTTGCCTGCTTTATCAATAATAAAAGTAGAACGTAAAATGGCCATTTTCTGTACGCCGTTTTTTTCTTTCATCTGCCAGACATCATAATTTTCACAAATCTCGCCCTGTTCATCTGCTAATAAATCCAGATTTAAATTATACTTTGCAATAAAATCAGTATGGCTCTGACAAGAATCTTTGCTTACCCCAATAACTACCGTATCTAGTGCTAAAAAATCAGCGGCTAACGCAGTGAAATCATTCGCTTCAATCGTACACCCTGGCGTATCATCTTTCGGGTAGAAATATAAAACAATATTCTTAGACCCTTTAAATACCGATGACTCAATAAGTTTATTAGCTTGATTTAACGCACTAAAATCCGGAGCTATTTGACCTTTTTTTAACATAACAATACCTTTTGTTTTATTTATACTATTGAAAGCTTGATTATACGGCTCACGTTTCATCAGACCACTAAAACCTGCTTTTTACATCATCACTCTAAAATTCTTCACTCACCTGAAACGACATAAGTTCTTTTGTTACCGGGTGATTAAACTCAATCCACTCTGCATGCAAATGTAAGCGATTACTTGCTTTGCCATATAAATCATCACCTACAATCGGTGCATTTAAACCGCTAACATGCGCTGAATGTACTCTTAATTGATGGGTTCTTCCGGTTAATGGATAAAAATAGACTTTTGTTTGCTTATTGTTGCGCTCAATAACTTCCCATTTCGTACTCGCATTTCGGCCATGCTCATAACAGACTAATTGTCGTGGTCGGTCATCCACATCAAGTCGCAATGGTAAATCAATCACGCCACTATCCGCTTCAAGGGTACCATCGAGCAAAGCAACATAGCGTTTTTTCACCGTGCGTTTAATAAATTGTTTTTGTAATTGTTTATGCGCCTCTTTAGTTAATGCAATTAACATTAAGCCAGAGGTAGACATATCTAAGCGATGCACGATTAATCCCCCCTTTGCTTCTGGGTAAGCTTGCTGGATGCGTAAATAAACGGAATCTTTAATATTTTTACCCGGCACAGATAAAAATTCAGCCGGTTTATTGATTACCAGCATCACCTCATCTTGATAAATAATATCAATATTTTTGCCCGCTGCTGGGTTAGCTAATAAAGGGTTATCATCTAGCTCTATACCATCCAGCATATGCTCTAAAATAGGCTGGCATTTCCCTTGGCATGAGGGATAAAAGTTAAGGTGCTTTCTAATTTCCGATTTAGGTGAACTGCCCCACCAAAATTCAGCCAATGCTAAAGGCTGCAGACCTGTTTTAAAAGCAGCTTGTAATAATTTGGGTGCTGCGCAATCTCCTGCACCGGCGGGCGGTATAATTTGTGCTGTTTTTTGAAAGAGTGTTAATAAACTTTTTTGCACGCCCGCTGTATTTAAAAAGCGATATTGAGTAAATATCTTCTGCTGTAACTCTGCTGATAAGTCTTTTCGCTGTTTTCTTAAGGCCTCTAAACCCAGCGTTTCCTGTATTAACTTCTCTTGCGCATGGCTTATTTTTTCTTGCCAATAGCCCGTTAAATCACGTAGCTGTAATTTCTCTCTAATACTTTGCTGACTAAGCTGCTCTTTTAAAATTAAAAAATCATCATGCTTTAATTCAAGCTCTGCTTTTACTCTTTGTAATTTCCTGGTTTTTCGTCCTGCAATCATTTGCGCTCTATGCGTTTTGATAGCTAGATCAGCATTATGCTCTACGTTTTCTAAGGCGATTTTACAGTCATTAATACTGGGAGATTTTTCTAGCGCAGTAATTTCTTCTGTTAGTAAGTTAAGCGTTTTCTGCCCACTGATAAAAAACCCCTTCTCAGCAAATAAATCAAAAACAGGCGGTACAAATCGAGGTAAAAAACTTTTATCAGCCAACTTTCCAGAAAAAGCCGATAAATACCCCACTTCCCCTCGCTGATTTTTAACCAGCAACACACCAAACATTTTACCCGCTGCATTCTCCGTATTACCATTCAAGCCAAAATTATGCTGCCATTCTTGCTGCGTTTTTAGATAATCCTGTAGTTCTTTTGCCGCAAGAATACATAATGGATGTGGCTGATAATAAAAGGGAAAAGTAAAGCGCTCAGGTAAATCCATACCCTGAATTGATGCTTTAAACGGTGTAAAGTAGCTTTCTTCTAACAACATTTTATCTAGTTCTAAACATTAGCGGTTAAATCTTCAACCGTTTGCAATAAGGCACACCCCGCTAAAAATTCTTCGCTCTTTTTCCCTGCTATAAAAAAATCTTCAATCTTTGCCGCATTACTCAAACGGCTATCATAAACAAAAATGCCTAACTCATCCTCTGGCTTTAAAAAGCCTGTTTCACCAAATTCAGTGTAGCGAGTTGCGCCTAAAGACACGATGATTGGTGTCGGCTGATTTAAGGCATCAGTATAGAGTGATAAATTTTCTAATGGCCCAAAATCGGTTTGCTGATTAAAGGTTTTTAGCATCCAATTGAGTAATTTTTCATAAAAATACTGATATCCTGTGACTGGACTATCGATACCATACTGAATTAACGACCCCGCTCTTTTTATATAAGAGGTAATATGGATATTATCTAAAACACCGCCAAGCTTAAATTGATCAATTTCAAACCATTGTTGACCAATGCCTGTACATTCCGCTCCCCAATTCTTTTTTTCGCTGATTTTTTTAGCATTCGGCTTACGAATCGAACAATCATTAAACGCAGCAAAAGCAACCGGATTAAGCGCGGTTATTTGTTTATCTTGATAACTAACATCAAACAAAACACACATTTCAGGTTCTAAATGTAAATTTAATGGCGCTGAAAAGTCGGCTTTAATTTTATGGTGAGATAAAGGAAAAGTCCCTACAAAGCTTTCATAATTCGGTAAATACACAGGGAAAATACCTTTAGGTGCATTTTTTTCTTCTGTTTTTATATTCACAAAATCAGCATCTTCTCCTGCTTGGCTTAAATGCTCGGCAAAATTACCGGCTATGCCAAAAACGGGGGTTTCTTTTAATTGTTCTGTCGTTATCTTTAGCATTCTTTGTCTATAATCAGCGTATAATTGTAGCCATTTTACGCTAACTGACTTTATTTGTTTTACCTATGATGAAAAATGCTCATATCCCTATTTTAGGTTTTGCAGCCCCCAGTGGTACAGGGAAAACAACCCTGCTAACCCAATTAATTCCTTTATTAAAACAGCAATCCATTCGTGTTGGTCTTATCAAACATAGTCACCATAATTTTCAAATTGATAAACCCGGTAAGGATAGTTTTCGCTTACGTGAAGCAGGCGCAACACCCGTGATGCTGGTTTCTAGCCATAGACGTGCGATGATTACTGAATTCGCTACACCCAAAGAACCTGATTTAGATGAGCAGTTACACTATTTTGATCAATCAGAGTTAGATTTAATTTTAGTGGAAGGTTTTAAAAAAGAAGATTTCCCAAAAATTGAATTACACCGCCCTTCTTTAGGGCATGAGCTTTTACATCAACAAGATAATTCAATTATTGCCTTAGCCAGTGACCAAAGCTTATCTTTAGAAAAGGAACTTCCCTGCTTGGATTTAAATGATATTCCGAGTATCGCTCAATTTGTTAGCCAGTTTATGAAAAATGCGTGATATTTGCAGCCATAATAATCTATTAAGTTTAGAGGATGCCTTAGAGCGTATCCACCAACGTTTGCCTAAAATAATAGGCGAAGAAAGCATAACTTTAAGCCATGCACTAGGCCGTGTTTTAAACCAAGAATGCACAGCACCTTTCGATTTACCGCCCTTTCCTAATTCGTCGATGGATGGCTATGCATTCCATAGTAATGATATTCAACAATCGACTTTTACTTTAAAACAAGTAGGCACATCGTGGGCAGGTAAACCTTTTTCCGGACAAGTGCAGCGCGGTGAATGTGTACGCATATTTACCGGCGCAGTACTACCGGCAGAATTAGATAGCGTTATTATGCAGGAACAAGTTCATAGTGTTGATGCAGGAATTCAATTTCCTAGCAATACACAAGCCTATGAAAACGTCCGACATGCTGGTGAAGACGTTAAAAAATCAGACCTTTTATTGCCTATCAACAAACAACTCAGTGCAACTGATATAGGCTTATTAGCCTCAGCCGGACTTTATGAAATCAAAGTAAAACGTAAACTGCGCATTGCCTTTTTCTCCACGGGTGATGAATTAAGCCCTGTGGGCAGCAAACTTGAGTTCGGACAGATCTATGACAGTAACCGCTATACCCTAGCGGCTTTATTATCTAACCCTTGTTATAGTGTTAATGATTTAGGTGTCATGCCTGACGATAAAAATAAAATACGTGACAGCTTGGTTTCTGCCGCAAAAAATAATGATGTCATTATCAGTACCGGCGGCGCGTCGGTGGGTGATGCTGACTTCATTCAAGAAATTTTAGCTGAGATAGGTCAAGTGGATTTCTGGAAATTAGCGATCAAACCCGGCAAACCACTGGCTTTTGGCTTAATAGAGAATTGCTGTTTTTTTGGGCTACCAGGCAACCCAATTTCTGTGATTGCAACCTTCCAACAAGTAGTAGCCCCTGCATTACACCAGCTATCAGGTTTGGCACTTAAAAAACCACTACGCTTTACTGCCGTTTGTAAAAGCCCTTTATACAAAAAAGCAGGTAGGCAAGAATTTCAGCGCGGCATTTTAAGCCAAACTGAGCCTGGTGAATTTGAAGTCATTTCCGCCGGAAAACAAGGCTCTAATATATTAAGCGCCAGCAGCCGCGCAAATTGTTATATCATCTTAAATCGTGAACAAGAAAACGTCGCTATCGATCAGACTGTTTTAGTGGAACCATTTAATACTTACCTTTTTGAAGCGTAGAGTGGAATAACGCAGTGTTTTCCACCTTCAATCCCCCCCATACCAAGCCGTATTTAACAATGCCGGAAAACGCGGGCGCTATTCCGGCCTACGACTCTTCATAAACCTGTATTTTCG